>NZ_PJJK01000121.1:0-240361 GCF_002929785.1 Cryobacterium sp. Y62
CCAACCAACCACAAAACCAGGACCGCAAACCACCCCACGCCGGTCCGATGGCCATCTCGACAAGCTCGATCAACGAAATGGAAACATTCCGCAGACAAGCCCATACACGACGCTGCTACCAGGCCGACGCGCATGGGGTGGGGTGCCGCATCCACTCAGGGAGCGCTAGTTCGTCGGAGCCTCGGTCACGAAAAGCTCGCTCACCGAGCTGTAGTACTGGTCGGTTGTCCCCTTATGCGTCATACCAATGCGCAGGCAGACCCGCTGTGACGGGCGATTACTCGGGGTGGTCACGGCCACCACCCGGTCGAGTCCCGTCTTCCAGCCTTCGGCTAGTACAGCGGATGCAGCCTCGGTCGCGTAGCCATGGTGCCATGCTTTCGGGTGAAAGTGCCAGCCGATCTCGGTATCCCCCGACGGTTCAAGCGGCGTGACCGGGCTCGATGCCGGAATCGACTTGAGCAGCAGGTTGCCGAAAATTTCGCCGGTGTCGGCATCCGTTACGGCTCTGATGGCGTGAATGGGGTGATCCATTCCCTGCCACCGGGTAATCACCGCGATCGCTTCGGCGCGATCGGTCATCACCCGCGGATGCAGCCCGATGTGTTGCTGCACAGACCACAACGAGTACAGCCCGAAGACAAAGTCGGTGTCATCGAGGCTCCAGGGGCGCAGCAGCAAGCGTTCGGTTCGAAGAGTGTCCACTTCGACATTTTGCCACTCGCACCTGCCCGATCCCTCTACCGAGCTCACACCTCGCGAAAGCTACTCCACGAAAATGCCGGCGAGGGTCTTCTTGCCGCGGCGCAGTACAGCCACTCCCCCGGGAAGCACTGATCCTTCGATGGTCAAGTCAACGCTCGTGACCTTCTCGTTGTTCAGGTAGACCCCGCCCTGCTGTACCGCGCGGCGCGCGTCACCGAGGCTCTTCGACAACTCCGTGTCGACGAGCAACTGCAACACGGTGGCGTGCGGCGCCGTCGTCGTGTGCGGAAGTTCGCGCAGCGCGGCCTCAAGGGTATCGGGGTCGAGTTCGGCAAGGTCGCCCTGGCCGAACAGCGCCTCGGCAGCGTGGAGGGCAGCATTCGTCGCCGCCTGGCCGTGCACGAGACTGGTCACCTCGAAGGCGAGTCGGCGTTGCGCCTCACGACGAAACGGTTCGTTTTCGACGAGCTCGGCGAACCTCTCGATTTCGATGCGGGACAGAAATGTGAATACCTTGAGCCGAAAGATCACGTCGGCATCGTCGGTGTTCAGCCAGAATTGGTAAAAGGCGTAGGGGCTCGTCAGGTTCGGGTCGAGCCAAACCGCGTTTCCCTCGCTCTTACCGAATTTGGTGCCGTCGCTGTTGGTGATGAGCGGCGTACCGATCGCGTGCACGCTGCCGTTTTCCGCCCGACGGATGAGATCAGTTCCGCTCGTGAGATTGCCCCACTGATCACTGCCGCCGGTCTGCAACACGCAGCCGTAGCTGCGGAACAGTTCGAGGTAGTCAAGGCCCTGCAGAATCTGGTAGCTGAATTCGGTGTAGCTGATGCCGGCATCAGAATTCAAGCGCGCGCTGACGGCATCCTTCTTGAGCATCGTACCGACGCGGTAGTACTTTCCGATTTCGCGCAGAAAATCGATCGCGCTGAGCGGTGCGGTCCAGTCCAGGTTATTCACCAGGGTGACGGCATTGTCGCCCTCTGCGCTCAAGAACCGCGAAACCTGAGCCTGCAGGTAGCCGACCCATTCGGCGACGGTGTCGGTCGGGGTCAGGGTGCGCTCGGCGGTCGGGCGCGGATCCCCGATGAGTCCGGTGGATCCGCCGACCAGTCCAAGCGGATGGTGTCCAGCCAGTTGCAAGCGACGCATCAGCAATAGCTGCACGAGATTGCCCAGGTGCAGGCTCGGCGCGGTCGGATCGAATCCACAGTAATAGGTGATCGGGTCACCATCGAGCAGCGTTTTGAGCTCGCTCTCGTCGGTGGAGACGTGTACAAGGCCGCGCCACTTGATCTCCTCCCAGACGGAATCGAAGGAAGGGTCATTGGTCTGCTGGGCGAGGATGGTTGGGTCTGACACGCGTTCAGATTACCAGCCAGAAACAAGCCACCTACGGTGCGGCCGAAGGGAGGCAGCCAGAACGCGCCCCTATTCCGTCTCCTGTCCTACTTTTCAGCCAGTAATGTCAGTATCGTGACCCTGCTCGCCTGTGTACTTCTGACCGCTGCTGGCGTTGCTGGAACCATTGGAACATTCAGCCGCCGCTCGGTGGCAGCAACCCTCTGTGGTGTTGCGGTGCTCGCGCTCCTCGGCGGTTGTTTATCTGTCGCTGCCTTGGGTACACCGTTTGAACAGGAACTTCGCTGGTGGGTCACAATTTCAGCGATCGCATCAGCAACTATGGGAGGTGGTCCGGTAGTTCAAGCAACCTTGAAGCTCGCTCTGCGCAAGGACCCTGCCCCGGCTGGTGAGGCTCTTCCCGCCACCGTGTGGATCGGAATGATCGAGCGATTTGGGTTTGTTTTGGCCCTCCTTCTCGGCCTTCCTGAAGTGGCAGCGATACTTCTGGGCATAAAAGCGCTCGGACAATACACTTCATCGTCCAATCACGTCCCCGCCATGAGGATCTTAGGAACACTCACCAGTATCTCGTGGGCGCTCATTTGCTTCGCGGTCGTTGCGATGGGATTTCCACAGTAGATCTGAGAATGAAATCGAGCAACCGGTATCTGAGCCGTGCACTCGCGCTTCAACCCGGTTGGTTTTCGCTGAATTCTCTCTGGGCGGCGAGGCGCGGGGTTACGTGGTCGCAATAACGCGCAGCATCCTGCCCGGCGTGCTCTTTCACCTTCTGTTGAACATCAGCGGCAGCCTCACCAACCATGATGTTTTCTGGCACACGGTTCTCGTCAGCGGCATGGTCATCGTCCTGACTCTCCAGCAGGCCCGGCGCGAATGCCACGGCTACCGGCTGAGCGCTGTCGTCAGGTCGCGTACCCGGTTGACCAGGTGGGCGCGCTGCTCGGCGACCCGCACAGGGGCGGTTCCGGCGACGCCGTCGCGGCTGTCGACCGATCCGCGAATGGTGAGCACCTCTCGCACCTCAGGAACAAGGTGCGGCGAAATGGCCAGCAGCGCCTCGTCGTCGACCTCGTGCAGGTCGAGTCCGTTCGTTTCGGCGAACTTCACCAGCGAACCGGTGATTTCGTGCGCATCGCGGAACGAAACGTGGCGTTTAACCAGCCATTCCGCAACATCCGTTGCGAGGGAAAACCCCTGCGGCGCGAGCTCGGCCATCCGCTCGGTGTGAAAAGTCATGGTCGCGACCATACCGGTGAAGGCGGGCAGCAGTACTTCGAGGGTCTGGATCGAGTCGAAGACCGGCTCTTTGTCTTCCTGCAGGTCGCGGTTGTAGGCGAGTGGCAGGCCCTTGAGCGTGGTGAGCAGCCCGGTAAGGTTGCCGATCATTCGGCCGGACTTGCCACGGGCGAGCTCGGCGATGTCGGGATTCTTCTTCTGCGGCATGATCGACGAGCCGGTGGAATAAGCGTCGTCGAGGGTGACGAAACCGAATTCGCGGGTGTTCCAGAGAATGATCTCCTCGGCCAGGCGGGACATATCGATGCCGATTTGCGCGGTGATGTAGGCAAATTCGGCGACCAGGTCACGGCTCGCGGTGCCGTCGATGGAATTTTCCACCACGGCGGAGAAGCCCAGATCGGTCGCCACTCGCGTCGCGTCAAGACCGAGGGTGTTGCCGGCGAGGGCGCCAGAACCGTAGGGGGACGCATCCGCTCGCCGACCCCAGTCCACGAAGCGGTCGAGGTCGCGTACCAGCGGCCAGCAGTGCGCCAACAAGTGGTGGGCGAGCAGCACCGGCTGGGCGTGCTGCAGGTGCGTGCGGCCGGGCATAATGGCGGTTTCGTGAACTTCGGCCTGCGTGGCGAGGGCATCGATCAGTTCGATGACGAGGGAGGCGAGGACTGCGGCATGGTCGCGCAGCCACATGCGCACGAGCGTTGCGACTTGGTCATTGCGGCTGCGGCCGGCGCGAAGTTTGCCGCCCACTTCGACGCCGATGATGTCGATGAGGCCACGCTCGAGGGCGGAGTGCACGTCTTCATCGGCCTCGGTCGGCTGAAATTCGCCGGCCAGGACGGCGCGCTCGAGTTCTTCGAGCGCGCCGACCATCAGGGTCAATTCGGTGTCGGTGAGATATCCGGCTGCGGCGAGGGCCCTGGCGTGCGCGCAGCTGCCCTGCAGGTCGTATTCGGCCAGCATCCAGTCGAACTGGGTCGACTTGCTCAGCCGTGCCAATTCCGGCGACGGTCCCCCGGCGAAACGGCCGCCCCAGAGGGCGCCCGCCTTGCCGGCGCGGTTCGCATTCTTCTCACTCGACACAGATGCCCTACTTCGCGGCGGAGTCGCGTCGTGCGGCGACCTTGCTCGGCAGCGACCACAGCTCGATAAAGCCCTTGGCCATGGACTGATCGAAGGAGTCGCCGGTGTCGTAAGTGGCAAGGTTGAAGTCGTACAGGCTGGTCGTGCTCGAACGGCCGGTGACGACGGCACTGCCAGCGTGCATTTTCAAACGGATGTCGCCGGTCACGTACTTCTGCGTGTCCTCGATGAACGCATCGAGGCTCTTCTTTAAACCGGAGAACCAGAGACCGTCGTAGACGAGCTCAGCCCATTTGCTCTCGACGCCACGCTTGTAGCGGGCAACGTCGCGCTCGAGGGTCATGTTTTCGAGCTCTTCGTGGGCGGCGATCAGGGCGATACCGGCCGGAGCCTCATAGATCTCGCGGCTCTTGATGCCGATCAGGCGGTCTTCGACGATATCGATGCGGCCGACACCTTGATCGCCGGCGAGGCGGTTCATGAGCTGGATCATCTGGAGCGGGGTGACTTTCTTGCCGTCGATGGCGACGGGCACGCCCTGCTCGAAGGAGATGACAACCTCGGTCGGGGCGCGGGTAACCGACGGGTCCTGCGTGTAGGTATAGAGGTCTTCGCTCGGTGCGTTCCACGGGTCTTCGAGGAATCCAGTTTCCACGGCGCGACCCCAGACGTTCTGGTCGACCGAGTACGGGCTCTTCTTGGATTGCACGATGGGCAGGTCGTGCTTGGCGGCGTACTCGATGGCTTTGTCCCGGGTCAGCGCGAAGTCGCGCACCGGGGCGAGCGAGGTCAGTTCGGGAGCGAGGGCGGCGACAGCCGCTTCGAAGCGAACCTGGTCGTTGCCCTTGCCGGTGCAGCCGTGGGCGACGCTGTCCGCGCCGAGTTCCTTGGCGGTCGAGGCGAGGTACTTGGCGATCAGCGGACGGCTGATGGCCGAAACGAGCGGATAACGCTTCTGGTATAGAGCGTTCGTCTTGAGCGTCGGCACGATGTAGTCGTTCGCGAACTCGTCCTTGGCGTCGATGACGATGGATTCGACAGCGCCGCAATCGAGGGCGCGTTGACGGATCACGTCCATGTCTTCGCCCTCCTGCCCCACGTCGACGGCGAGGGCTACGACCTCTTTACCGGTGGCATCTTTGAGCCAGCCGATACCGACCGAGGTATCCAGTCCGCCCGAGTATGCGAGTACAACGCGTTCCGCCATGGTTCTCCCTAAAATCTTGATCTGACTAAAGTTTACGTGCTGGGGCGCTGGCCCCTGTCGCCCGCTGAGAACCGATACTCTTTCTGCGCCCGGGGCCGGAAAACGGGCCCATGATCTATCGCGGGCCGCGTTGCCGGGCCTGGGCCGCGCCGGCTCCAGAGCGGATGGGCACGGGCGCGGCGGTCAGGCCACGTTGTGGGCGAGCAGCCAGACCAGTAGGGCCTTCTGGGCGTGCAGGCGGTTCTCCGCCTCATCCCAGATGATGCTCTGCGGGCCGTCGATGACCTCGGCGGTCACCTCGTAGCCGCGGTCGGCCGGCAGGCAGTGCATGAAGTGCGCGCCGGGCTTGGCCAGGGCCAACAGAGCCGCATCGACTCGGTACTCACCGAGGTCACCGAGTCGCGTGGCCTTCTCCTCTTCCTTACCCATCGACACCCAGGTGTCGGTGATGACCACATCGACACCGGTGACGGCCTCGCGCGGGTCAGTGAACAGGGCGACCGAGCCGCCGGTGCGGGCAGCGATGGCCGTCGCATCCGCTACGACCTGATCGGTGGGGGTGTACCCGACCGGGGACGCGATGCGCACGTGCATGCCGGCGGTGGCGCCGGCGAGCAGGTAAGACTGGCCCATGTTGCAGGCGCCGTCGCCGAGAAATGCGAGAGTTTGGCCGGCCAAATCTCCGCGGTGTTCACGGATGGTGAGCAGGTCGGCGAGCAGCTGGCAGGGGTGAAAATCGTCACTGAGCGCGTTGATGACGGGCACCGTCGTGCCAAGCGCCATCTCCTCGAGCCCGGCTTGGCCGTAGGTGCGCCAGACGATCGCGGCGACCTGGCGTTCGAGCACGCGAGCGGTGTCGGCGGCGGTCTCCTTGCCACCGAGCTGGCTGTTCGCGGTGCTGATGATGAGGGGGCTGCCGCCGAGGTCGGCGATACCGACCGCGAAGGACACCCGGGTGCGTGTTGAGGACTTGTCGAAAATGACCGCGACGGTCTGCGGGCCGGCGAGCGGGCGCACCGCGAATCGGTCTCGCTTCAGTTCCAGGGCCAGGTCGAGAATCTCGGCCTGTTCGGCCGGGGAGATGTCGTCGTCGCGCAGGAAATGGCGGGTCACGGTGTCACTTTCGAAGAATTGACGATATTGCGCGGCATGCGAAACGGGTCGGACTCGCGCAAAGTGGGATTCATCCACCCTAGCGGGAGTTTTCAGGTCAGGCGCGTTCAAACTTTGAAAAGTACTGGTCAGGTCATTTTTTGTCACCTGGTTGGGTACCTGTGCCCAGTCCGACCCGATGATGGATCGGGCTGAGCTCGTCTTCGACCGGCAAGTGTTAGGTGCCCAGGCCCATTCTGGCGATGGCCTCCTCGCGCATGGCGATCTTTCGGATTTTGCCGGAAACCGTCAGGGGAAAGCTGTCTCGCACGTTCGTGAAGCGCGGGATCTTGAAGTGCGCCAGACTGCCGCGGCAGAACTCCGCCACGTCATCGGCGGAAAGTGCTGCGGCCCCGGGCTTGAGGATGATGCAGGCCACCAGTTCCTCGCCGTACTTCTCATCGGGCACCCCGATCACCTGCACGTCCTGGATGGAGGGGTGCCGGTAGAGGAAATCCTCGACCTCCCGTGGATAAATGTTTTCCCCACCGCGGATCACCATGTCCTTGATCCGGCCCTCGACAGCGACATACCCGTCCTGATCCATGCTGGCCAGATCCCCGGTATGAATCCAGCCGTCTTGGTCAATCGCCTCGGCCGTCATCTCGGGCTGGTTCCAATAACTTTGCAAAACACTGTATCCGCGCGTGCAGAGCTCACCGATCTGGCCGCGCTTCACCGTTTCGCCGGTGTCCGGATCGACGATCTTATTCTCGAGGTGGGGCATCGTCAGGCCTACGGTTGAGGTTCTGCGTTCGATGTTGTCCCCTTGACGGGTCATCGTGGACACGGGGGATGTCTCGGTCATGCCGTAGCAAATGGCGACGTCTTTCATGTTCATTTCTTCGATGACGCGCTTCATGACCTCGGCCGGGCAGCTTGTCCCGGCCATCACCCCGGTGCGCAGGGTCGAGAGGTCGTAATCAGCAAAGCCTGGCAGCGCCAGTTCGGCGATGAACATGGTGGGAACACCGTAGAGCGAGGTTCCCTGGTGCTCTTGCACGGCTTGCAGAGTAGATGCCGGAGCGAAGCTGCGACCCGGGAGAATGGCTGCGGCCCCGTGCGAGTAGATGTTGAGGTTACCAATCACCATGCCGAAGCAGTGGTAGAACGGCACCGGCAGCACAACGCGATCGTGTTCGGTGTAGTTGAGCATTTCGCCGATGAAGAAGGCGTTGTTGAGAATATTACGGTGTGTGAGCGTGGCACCCTTGGGAAAGCCTGTTGTTCCGGAGGTGTACTGCAGGTTGATCGGGTCGGCGGCCTCGAGGTCGGCCATGCGGGCGGCGAGCGCGACCGGGGCGACGTCCGTGGCCGCCACGACCACCTGGTCGTAGGTGTACTCGTTCTCCTGGCAGGCGTCGCCGTCGATGAACACGAGCTCTCGAAGCTCCGGGCAGCTCTGCAGGGCCGCCCTTGCCATGGCTGTGTAGTCGCTGTACCGATCCGATGGTGCGGTGATGAGCATCCGCATGCCGCATTGGTTGACCACGAATTCCAGTTCGCCGAGCCGGAAGGCTGGATTCACGTTCACCAGCACCGCACCGATCTTGGCGGTGGCGTATTGCACAATGGTCCACTCGGCGCAGTTGGGTGACCAGATTCCCACCCGGTCACCGCGCGCGATCCCCAACGCCAAGAGGCCCCGCGCGAGCGCGTCCACGGCCGCGTTCAGACCGGCGTACGTCCACTTTCGCCCGGTGACTACCTCGATCAGCGCGTCACGCGTCGGGAATCGGGCGACGGTCTGCTCGAAATGCGTGCCGATCGTGCACTCCAGCAGCGGCTGATCCGATGGCGCGTTGGTGTATGACAGCATTCACAATCTCCTTTAATCGGATGGTTTCATTCCAGCTACGAGAAACTTGAACCGGCCGACCAGAATCAGCTTGCGTCGGCCGTGGTGGCTTAGGTGCTGGAGTACGTGTTGGCGATGCAGCGATAGGCGCCCGTGCTGATCATCGATCCGGTGGTGAGCAATATCTGCTTCGGGTAGGTCGTGATTGCGGTCAGGAGCGGCACCTTCGCCTCACTCTTGGTGGCTTTGACGTTCACCAAAGACAGAGTCTTTTCGAGCTTGAGCCGGATGGAGAGGCCGATCGCCACCAAGACGACGCTGATCAGAAAGGGGACCCGCCACTCCCACGACATGAACTGATCTTTCGAAAGTTGCGACACTCCAAGAATCGCGATCGTGGCGAGCAGCAGCCCGGCCGGAACGCCGACCTGCGGCAGGCTCCAGTACAGACCGCGTTTACTGGGCGGTGCGTATTCGCCGGCGGTCAGCACTGCGCCGCCCCACTCGCTGCCGGTACTAAATCCCTGGATGAGTCGCATCAGAACCAGCAGAATCGGGGCCCAAGCACCGATGGACGCATACGTCGGGAGCAGACCGCGAAGGTAGAGAACGCCAGCAGGGTGCCGGTGACCGGGGCGGCGGGTGGGAAGAACAGCGCCCCAAAGACCAAGGCTGCGGCGGAGCCGTACAGCATGAAGTCGGACCGCTCGATCGTGGTGCCGATGAGAACGGATGCGGCGACGCGCCGAAGCGGCCACGAGGTGGCGGGAGCTTGCAGAATTTGAGTCATGAGAATCATTACCTCTTTGTAATGGAATGACACTCTAAACTAACGAATGTTCATTCGTTACGGTATACCGTGAACTATGACTCGGTCAAGAACCTTGAATCGCGCGGCGGTGCTGCAAGCGGCTTCGAGCCTGTTCGCCGACCGTGGCTATCATGGCACGTCGATGCGCGACCTGGCCGACGCGCTTGGGGTCGTGGCCCCGAGCCTCTACAACCACGTGCAGTCCAAGCAGGACATCCTGGTGGAGATCATGATGACGACGATGGATCGCGCCCTCGAGGCCATGGATCACACTCTGAACGGCGTCGCCGACGCGAGCACACGGCTGTTTCGGGCTACGGAGTCTCTCGTGCTGCAGTCCCTGCGTCATCCCGACGATGTGACGGTGTGTCGCGCCGAGATTTATTGCCTGGACGAGCCGAATCGAACCCGTGTGATCGATAAACGACGCAGTTATACCGGGCGCATCCTCGAGATTATCGAGCTGGGCTGCGCAGAGACTCGTTTCAACATTGACGTGCCGTACGTGGCGGCCTTTGCCGTGGTCGAGATGGGCAACAACGCCAAAGCGTGGTTCCACCAGGACGGCGGAATATCCGACATCGACGTGGCTCGGCACTATGGGAGGTTCGCGCTGCGTATCGTGGGTGCTGAAACCGATTCGATTCTCCCCGACGAAAATGCTGCACCCGCAAGTTCTTGACCCGCGGTCAGCGACTTCAGGTGCAGCTGAGCCGCTCAGCCGATCAGCGGGTAACGCCCGACTTCTGGCCGCCAGAGACTAAAGGCTGGCCAAGGCACGCCCGAACCGCGCTTGGAAGTCGGCGAGTTCGGCGTCGCCCACGATCAGCGGCGGCGCAATGCGAATGCTGGTCTCGTTGGCGGCGTTAACGATGAGGCCCTGGGCGAGCGCGGCCGCGCCCAGCTTCAACGCCACCGGTTCGGTCAGGCCGACGCCGAGTAGCAGGCCACGTCCGCGCACCTCTTCGATCAATGGCGAGTGAAAGCCGAGAATAATCTCGCGCAGTTGGTGGCCGCGGCGGGCGGCGTTGGCGGCGAGATCGTCGCGTTCGATCACGCCGAGAACGGCGTTGGCGGTCGCGGTCACGAGCGGGTTGCCGGCGAACGTCGAGCCGTGCTGGCCCCGACTGAACAGCTCGGAGGCCCAGCCGAAGGTGACGAGCGCGCCAATGGGAACGCCGCCGCCCATTCCCTTGGCCATGGTGACGGCATCCGGAAGAATATCAGCGTGGTTATAAGCGAACCAGGCGCCGGTGCGGGCGACGCCGGTCTGGATTTCATCGAGGATGAGCAGCACGCCGTGCTCGGTGCACAGTTCGCGCGCACGCTTCAGATAACCATCTGGCAGATCGATGACGCCGGCCTCGCCCTTGACCGGTTCAAGAAATAGTGCAGCAACGGTGTTGTCGATGGTCGCTTCGAGCGCCTTGATCGTGCTGTCGATGTGTTCGACACCGCCGGGCACCGGTTCGAAGGCCTCGCGCATGTGCGGTTTGCCAGAGAGTGCGAGGGCTCCCATGGTACGGCCATGGAAGGAATCGTGTAGCGAAACAATGCGGGTGCGGTGGCCTTTATTGTTGAGGCGGGCCAGTTTGAACGCGGCCTCGTTGGCCTCGGCACCGGAATTGCAGAAGTAAACCCGGCCCGTCTCGCCGGCGCCGGTGATGCGCTTGAGACGTTCGGCCAGATCAATCTGCGGCGGGGTTGCGAAATAGTTGGAGACGTGGCTGATCGTGCCGATCTGCCTGGTCACGGCCGCGACGACCTCGGGGTGCGCGTGGCCGAGCGAGTTCACAGCGATGCCGGCCAAAAAGTCGAGATACTTCGTGCCCTTCTCGTCCCAGACGTAGCAGCCCTCACCGCGCACGAGCATCGCCAGCGGAGGACTGAAAGTGCGCATCATCGCGTCGGCGAACCGGTTCTGCCAGGGTTTTTCTGCGGACAAACTCATGCGGGTACTACCTCCGTGCCGATGCCGCTTCCAGTAAAAATTTCAAGCAGGATCGAGTGCGGCACTCGCCCGTCGATGATCGCGGCTTTAGCGACGCCGCCGTCAACGGCGTCGAGGCAGGCCGTCATTTTGGGAATCATGCCCGATTCCAGCGCAGGCAGCAGGTCTCGCAGCTCAGTGACGTCGATGATCGACACCAGCGAATCCCGGTTCGGCCAGTCTCGGTACAGCCCCGCAACGTCGGTGAGAATCACGAGCTTGGCCGCGCCGAGCGCGATCGCGAGCGCGGCAGCAGCAGCGTCGGCGTTGACGTTGAGGGATTGGCCCGGGACATCCGTATCGGGCGCGATCGACGAGACCACCGGAATGCGGCCGGCCGCGAGCTGCGCGAGCACCGCTTCGGGGTCGACGCCGATGACGTCGCCGACCAATCCGAGGTCGACCTCTTCGCCGTCGATGACCACGCCACGGCGTCTTCCACGGAACAGGCCGGCGTCTTCGCCGCTGAGTCCGGCGGCGAGCGGGCCATGCTGGTTGATGTGGCTGACCAGGTCACGGTTGATCTGGCCGGTGAGCACCATGCGCACCACGTCCATCGCTTCGGGCGTCGTCACCCGGTAGCCGCCGCGAAATTCACTCTCGATGCCGAGACGCGCCAACATGGCCGAGATCTGCGGGCCGCCGCCGTGCACGACGACCGGGCGGATACCGGCGTAGCGCAGGTAGACCATGTCTTCGGCGAACGCACGCTGAAGCTCTTCGCTCACCATGGCGTTGCCACCGAACTTCACAACGATGATCTGGTCGTGAAAGCACTTGAGCCATGGCAGCGCTTCGATCAGCGTCGCCGCTTTAACGGATGCCTCGGCCTGGCTGGTCTCGTCGGCGCTAGTTCTCGGTGTTTCGGTCATGATCAGCTCGAGTACGCGCTGTTCTCTTCGACGTAGTCGTGGGTGAGATCGTTGGTCCACAGCGTGGCCGTTTCACTGCCCGCGTGCAGGTCGATCAGCACGGTGACGGCTCGGCCCGAGAGGTCGACGAGTTCGCGCGGTTGGTCGGGCTCCCCTGCTGTGCACACCTGAACACCATTGATGGCGACGTCAATGCCGTACGGGTCGAAGGCGGCGTCGTTGAGCGGTACCGTGCCGACGGCGGCGAGCACGCGGCCCCAGTTCGGGTCGTTGCCGAAGATGGCTGATTTGAACAGGTTGCTGCGCGAGACGGCGCGGGCCACGATGACGGCTTCATCGTCGGAGACCGCGTTGGTGACCGTGATCGCCACGTCATGCGCGGCGCCCTCGGCGTCACCCTGCAGCTGCAGGACCAGGTCGCGGCAGATGTCGGTGAGCGCTGCGGTGAATTCCACGTGGTCGGTGAGGACGGCACTCGCGCCGGAGCAGAGCAGGCTCACTGTGTCGTTGGTCGACATGCAGCCATCGGAATCGAGGCGGTCGAAGGTGACCCGGGTCGCCGCGCGAAGTGCTGTGTCGAGGTCGGCCGAGTCGAGCACGGCGTCGGTAGTGATGACGACGAGCATCGTAGCCAGGCCCGGCGCGAGCATACCGGCACCTTTGGCCATGGCGCCGATGCTCCAGCCGTGAGGCGAGGTATGTGAGGCTTGCTTCGGACGAGTGTCGGTGGTCATGATCGCCTGCGCGGCCAGGAGGCCGGCGGCGGGCGTAGTGGCCGCATCCGTTTTGATAGCGAGGGTGGCGTCCCAGACGCCGGCGGTGACGAGGTCGAGGTCGAGCTGTTCCCCGATCAATCCGGTAGAGCAAACCAGAACGTCGCCGGACGAGATGTCGAGGCGAGTCGCGACGGCTTCGGCCGTGGCGTGGGTGGTCTGAAAGCCGATACTGCCGGTGTAACAATTAGCGCCGCCGGAGTTAAGAACGATCGCGCTGACGCGGCCGTCGCTCATGACCTGGGTGCTCCAAATGACGGGGTTGGCCTGACAGCGGTTGCTCGTGAACACCGTCGCGGCGTTTTGCAGCGGACCGAGATTCTGCACGAGGGCGAGGTCGAGCCCGCCAGATTTTTTCAGGCCGGCGGTGACACCGGCAGCAGCAAAACCAGCGGGAAGGGTGACACTCACGGAGCAACTCCATTCAGGGTCAAACCGAGCGTTTCGGTCAGGCCCAGGGCAATGTTGGCGGATTGGATGGCAGCGCCGGCGGTGCCCTTGACCAGATTGTCGATCGCGGTGATCGTGACCACTCGGCCGGCTGCTTCGTCGATGGCCAGGCCGATCAGAGCGGTGTTGGCTCCGAGGACGTCAGCCGTGCGCGGAAAGCGCCCTTCGGGCAGCAGGTGCACGAACGGTTCGTCGGCGTAGGCGTTCTGCCAGGCGGCGCGCACCGCGGCGGCGCTTGTGCCCGGCACGATGCGGGCGGTCGCCGTCGAGAGGATGCCGCGCGCCATCGGCACGATCACCGGGGTGAAGGAGATGGTGGCGTCTTTTGCCGAAGTGGCGGCGGGGCTCGTCGTTGCGGCCGCGTCGCTGGTGGCGAATCGGCCAGTCCTATCAACAGGAGCGGCGGCGGCCCAGCGTAGTGATTGCACGATTTCGGGAATGTGGCGATGGGTGCCGCCGACAGCGTAGGGGTTGGCCGAACCGAGGATCTCGGCCGCGAGGTTCGGAAGCTTGAGGCTCTTTCCGGCTCCGCTCGGGCCGACAGCAAGCACGGCGACGAGGTCCTGCGCTTCGATCACGCCGGCCTGGATTCCGGGGGCCAGGGCGAGGGCGACGGTGCTGGCGTTGCAGCCGGGAGCGGCGATTCGACGAGCGCCGACGATTTTGTCGCGCTGCTTGCCGTGGGCGGTGGGTAGTTCGGGTACGCCGTAGGTCCAGGCGCCGAAGTAGTCGCCGCCGTAGAAGGCGGCCCAGTCTTCGGAATTTTCGAGGCGGTGGTCGGCTCCGCAGTCGATGACGAGGGTCTCGGCGGGCAGGTGCGCCGTGAGCTCGCCGGATTTTCCGTGCGGCAGGGCCACGAAGACCACGTCGTGGCCGCTCAGATTCTTTGACGTCGTGTCGACGAGGGTCAGGCGCGCGAGAGAACGCAGCGATGGTTGCACATCGATCAGGCGCTGCCCGGCGTTGCTGTGCGCGGTAACCGTGCGCACCTCGAACTCAGGATGACCGGCGAGCAGCCGCAGCAGTTCGCCGCCCGCATACCCGCTCGCGCCCGCCACTGCCACCGAAAACACCATGGGTTAAACCTAGCGCGGCCCCGGCGGCCCCGTTTGCCCGGCGGCGCGCAGAGTAACGGGCGGGGCATCCACTCGCCGTCGCGTTCCCGATATGGCTCGCGGCACGCATTTGAGAAGCCAGCACGTGTTCAAACCAGTGCCAACTTCCCAAACACATGCCACGACGAGCCGATGCCGCGGGCCGACCCCGAAGGTCGGGCCGCGGCATCCGCTTCAGGCCAGCCTCACTCGCGGAGGGCCGCTCCGAAGCGGTCTGCGGCCAACGCGACACCGGACAGGCGGGCGGCGCTCGCCTCGGCGGCGGTCAACGTACGCTCCTCGCCGCGAAAACGAAGCGCGAACGTGAGCGATTTCTGACCAGGGTCGACCCCGGCACCGCGATAGTCGTCGACGAGCTCGATGCTCTCGAGCAGATCGCCGGCACCCTCCGCGACGGCCGAACGCAGGTCGGCAGCCGGCACGGAAGCCGAAACGACGAGCGAGAGATCCTGCGTGGCGGCGGGCATCGTACGGATCGGCGTGACCGAAAGATCGCCGTCGGCCTGCGCGAAGACGAGCGCGAGGTTGATCTCCGCGACGGCAACGACAGCGGGCAGGTCGTAGTCGTCGGCAACCGCCGGGAGCAGCTCTCCGGCGAACCCGACCGACACGGTTAAGCCTGCCACCGTCGACGCCGAATCGGTCGAAGCCGCTGCGACCGCGGTCGGCACGGTCACGAACAGTTCTGCAGTACGGCCCGGGTGCATCGCCGGGTGCCGCCCCTGGCGAACCTCGATGCGCACGCCGGTAGCCAGCGCCACCTGCTGCACAGCGGCCAACGCTGACTGCCAACCCGCGGCAACCGCGGGGAGGCCCGGCTGGTGCCGCACGTCGTTGCCAACAAGAACGACTCCGACCAGGAGCGGTTGCGGCACAATTCCCGCGTTCAGCGCCGCCTCGGCCTCGGCGCTCGGGCGCTGCGCCCCGGCCGGGAGCACGGCCGTGCCGTAGCTCACTCCAGCCTCGGGCCGAAACACCGGACCCTGCTCATAAATGGCGACGTCAACCAGTCCGCGTGAACGGTTTCGATGTGCGATCTGTAACATGCCCGGCAACATGGACGTGCGCAGGAACGGCGCCTCACCGTCGAGCGGGTTCGCGACCTTCACCTGCACCACAGAAACCGGAACCGAAACCGGGGTAGCGGATGCCGCACCCGCGTCGGCAACACCGGCGCCAGCATCCGCTTCACCAGCTGAAACAGCCGATGAAACGGCCACGCCGAACAGATTGTTGGCCCGCTCGGAGACGAACGGGTAGGTCAGCACCTCGGTGTGACCGGTGGCCGCCAGGGTGTGTGCGACAGTGCGGCGCAAAGTCTGCGTACGGGTCAGGCCGCGGCCGGGCGGTGCAACGGGCAGCACCGAGGGGATGCGGTCGTAGCCGACGATACGGGCGACCTCCTCGGCAAGGGTCCACTTATCGGTGAGGTCAGGGCGCCAGCTCGGCGGGGTGACCTGCAGGTCGCCGTCAACTTCGGCCAGCGAAGCACCGACGTCGACCAGGGCATCGCGCACTTCGTCGCCGGTGTAGGCGAGGCCGATCAGGCCCGATACGAACCCGGTCGGCAGCAGAATCGGCTGCGGCACCAGAGCCTCATCGTAGACCGAACCGAGATCGTCGGCGACTCCCCCCGCGAGGTCCACGAGCAGCTGCACGACGCGGGCGGCAGCGACAGCGGCCACACGCGGGTCGACGCCGCGTTCAAACCGTTTGCTCGCCTCGCTCGGCAGCTTGTGGCGGCGGGCCGAGCGTCCGATCGACACCGGGTCGAAGTTCGCGGCCTCGACCAGCACGTTGACGGTCGTCTTGCTGATCTCGGTGTTCGCCCCGCCCATCACGCCGGCCAAACCTATAGGTCCGGATTCGTCGGTGATCAGCAGGTCCTCGACACTGAGCGTGCGGGAGACCGCGTCGAGCGTGGTTAACTTCTCACCAGCGGTCGCGCGCCGCACGATGATACCGCCCTGCAGTTTGTCGAGATCGTAGCCATGCAACGGCTGGCCGAGCTCAAACATCACATAGTTGGTCACGTCGACGACCAGCGAGATCGAGCGGATACCGACCAGTCCCAGCCGCGCGATCATCCAGGCCGGAGTCGGCCGGGTCGGGTCAACTCCGCGCACAACGCGAGTCACGAACACGCTCGCTCCGGCACGGTCCCGAATCGGAGCCTGGTCGTCGATCGTGACCGGAAAGCGGGTGACCGGCGCCACGACCGTCAGGGCGAGCGCAGGGTCGCGAAACGGCACTCCGGTGGCATGCGAATATTCGCGGGCGACGCCACGAATAGAGAAAGCGTAGCCACGGTCGGGGGTGACGTTGATCTCGACGGCGCTGTCATCCAGGCCGAGCAACGGGATCGCATCCGTTCCCACCGGAGCGTCAATGCCGAGCGAAGAGAGCAGCAGAATTCCGTCGTACTCGTCGCCGAGACCGAGCTCACGAGCCGAGGCGATCATGCCGTCGGAGACGTGGCCATAGGTCTTTCGGGCCGCGATTGGAAACGGACCGGGCAGCGAAGCGCCGGGCAGGGTCACGACGACCTTGTCGCCGACGGCGAAGTTGTGTGCGCCGCAGATGATGCCGTGGATGGCCGGGCCGCCGTCGGCAGCGAGTTCGCCGTCGGGCGCTACGCGCACCTGGCACCAGTTGATGGTCTTGCCGTTGGTCTGCTCTTCGCCGACGAATTCGAGGACCTCGCCGACCACGATCGGGCCGGAGACCTCGAATCGGTGGATGTCTTCCTCTTCGAGGCCGACACTCACGAGCGCCGCATGCACGTCTTCCGGCGTGGTACCGGAGGCGAGGTCGACGAATTCGCCGAGCCAGGACAGTGGTACCCGCATTAGACCGTCATCCCATACTGCTGGCTGAACCGAATATCGCCTTCGACCATGTCGTGCATGTCCTTTACGTCATTTCTAAACATCAGTGCGCGCTCAACGCCGACCCCGAACGCGAACCCAGAATAGACCTCGGGATCGATTCCGGCGGCGCGCAGCACGTTGGCATGCACCATGCCGCAGCCGCCCCACTCGATCCAGCGTGCACCTTCCTTGAAGGTGGGGTGCCAGACATCGAGCTCCGCACTGGGTTCGGTGAACGGAAAGTAATTAGGGCGCAGACGCACCTTTGCTTCTGGACCAAACAGGGCCTGCACGAAGTGATCGAGCGTGCCGCGCAGGTTGGCCATGGTGAGGCCCTTGTCGATGGCAATGCCCTCGATCTGGTGGAACACGGGCGTGTGCGTGGCATCGAGTTCGTCGGTACGAAACACCCGTCCGGGCGCAACCACATAGACCGGCAATTCCCGGCTCAGCAATGCGCGCAGTTGCACGGGCGAGGTTTGCGTGCGCAGGACAAGATGGGCGTCCGTCGGTTCGACGAAGACGGTGTCTTGCATGGCCCGGGCGGGGTGGTCTTCGTCGAAGTTGAGCCCGTCGAAGTTGAACCATTCGCTCTCGAGCTCTGGCCCCTCGGCCACTTCCCAGCCCATGGCCACGAACACGTCGGCGGCTCGTTCGCTGAGCAGCGAAATCGGATGCCGCGCCCCGGCTTTCCAAGCGGATGCCGCAGCTGTCACATCCACCGTTTCGGCGAGGAGCCGGGCGGCCGCTTCAGCCATGCCGATCTCGTCTTCGCGGGCGGTCAACGCCTTAGTGACGGTGCCGCGGGCCTGGCCGACAAGCTTTCCAACGGCAGCCTTCTGGTTTCCGGGCACGCTGCGCATCAGCGCGTTGAGCTTCGACAATGGCGACGACTCCCCCGCATGCTCGCTGCGCACAAGCTTGAGCGCGGCGGTCGTTGTGGCGACGGCGATGGCGGCTAATGCCGCGTCAACCGCGGCGTTCACTGCCTCTTCGGTAATGGCGGGTGGGTCGATGGGACCAGCGGAATCAGACACAGTCCCTGAGTTTACCCGCCTTAGAAGGTCTGGCTTTTGCTCCGAGCACCCAGCGCTTGCGGGTCGACCCGGTCAGGGTCAGCCGGAGGTGTCGAGTCCTCGTCGGTGACGCTGCCCGCCTGCGGCCCGGTGCGCTTGGCAATTCTGCGTGCCAGCCAGGACAGTGAAAGGTTCATGGTCAGATAGATAGCGAGCACAATGAAGAAAAACGAGAACTTGTACTGTTCGCCGAAGAAGTTGGCAAGCTGGTTGAGCCCGGCCCGAAGCAGTTCGTTGTAGCCCACGATAAAGGCCAGTGACGTGTCCTTGAGCAACACCACCAGCTGGGCGATGATGATCGGCAGCATCTGGCGAAAAGCCTGCGGGAACTCGATGCGGAACCGCGTGGCCACCGGGGTCAGCCCGATGGCAAGCCCAGCCTCTCGCTGCCCGCGCGGCAGGGCGTTGATCCCAGCGCGGAGTGCCTCACCGATGATGGCGCCATTATACACCGACAGGGCGGCCACACCCGCCCAGAACGACCCGGTCGCGAACACCAGCAGGATGAAAAGCATCATGAGCAGCACGGGCATACCGCGGAAGAATTCGAGCAGCACAGTGGTGGGCACCCGGATCCAAGCAGATGCCGACAAACGCCCAAAGGAGAACAGCACTCCGATCACCAGCGCGAAGACGGCGGCGACCGCGGCCATACGCAAGGTCGCAAGCGCGCCGAACCCGAGGGTACGCCAGACCAGCAGGTCGTTGAAGACGTCCCAGCGACTGATATCCCACAAGCCAGGCTCCACCGCCCCGTTGGCGCTGATCTTGGGCAGGCCGAGCAACACGATCAGGGCGAGAAAACCACCGGCCAGGACGATCGTTCCGAGAACGGAGATGAGACGCGATCGCGCGCGGGACTTCGGCCCGGGGGCGTCGTACAGTACAGAACTCATCGGAGCACCGCCACCTTCTTCTCGATCCTGCCAGCGATAAGGCCAAGAGGAATGGTGATCACCAGGTAGAACGCTGCGACCGCAAGCAGGATAGGGATAACGGCATCACCGCGGTCGTTGGTCACTTTACGGGCGGCACCGAACAGCTCGAAGACGAAGAACGCACCGGCGACAGAGGTGTTCTTGGTAAGAGCGATGAGCACATTGATCAGTGGTGGCACCACCATGCGGATGGCCTGGGGCATCACCACGAAGGTGAGCGTCTGCCCGAAGGTGAGGCCCACACTGCGTGCTGCTTCGGCTTGCCCCACGTGCACGCCGTTGACGCCGGACCGAAGTGCCTCGGCGACGAAGGGCGAGGTGTAAACCGTGAGCCCGATGGCTGCCAGCTGGAAGTATCCGGGGCTGAACTCCAGCAGCGGCAGGAGGTAGGCGCAAAAGAACAGTACGAGCGTCAGCGGGGTATTGCGAACCAGTTCCGTGTAGGCGGTTGCGAACACGCGAAATGACGAAATCGGTGAGATGCGCATGGCGGCGACGATCAGGCCGATTACGGATGCACCGATGCCGGCGATGATGAGCAGGCCCAGTGTGTTCCGGAAGCCTTCCAGGAACAGCGGCAGGTTGTCGATGACTGCGTCCACAACTCACCTCCTCGTCTTTTGTCTGTCTGTTTGTCAATACGTGGAACATGCTGATTTCGTCACCGTGGCGACCCGCCCCTGGGCGGATCGCCACGGCTCAATGCTGGTTAGCGCGAGCTAGCTAGCGATTAGCAGGGGTCGACCTAGTAGCGGTCGACGGCTGGCGGGGTGGGGGTGTCGAGCACGGTGCCTGCGGTGGATTCCCAAGCCGAGACCCAGCTACCATCCTCATACGCTTTCTCGAGCACGTCGTTGATGAACGTACGGAATTCGGTGTCGTCATGCGCGAGGCCGATGCCGTAGGGCTCTTCGGTGAATGCGTTGTTGACGACCTCGAACTGACCGGCGTTCTGGTCAGCCAGACCAGCCAGGATCACGTTGTCGGTGGTCACTGCGGCGACTTCACCGCTGCGCAGCGGACCGAGGCAGTTGGAGTAAGTATCCGAGGCAATGATGTCCGTCGTGTACTCGGCGATGTTCTTCTCCGACGTGGAACCGCTCACGGTACACACCTTCTTGCCGGCAAGGTCCTCCGGACCGGTGATGTTGTCCGGGTTGCCCGCGAGTACGAGCAGGTCCTGCCCGGCGGAGTAGTACGGTCCAGCGAAGGACACGACCTCCTTGCGGGCGTCGTTGATCGTGTAGGTCGCGATCACGAGGTCGACCTGGCCGTTCTCAATGAACGGCTCGCGGTTGGCAGACACCGCCTCGCTCCAATTGATGCCCGATGCCGGAATGCCGAGCTTTGCTGCGATGAGCTTTCCCATCTCAACGTCAAAGCCGACTGGATCGCCATTGGGGCCGAGCAGGCCGAACAGCGGCTGGTCGAACTTGGTTCCAATCTTGATGGAACCGGCGTCGGCCAGGCGGGCCATGGTGCTTCCCTCGGGGAACGACACCGCCGTCTCCACGGGGGCGGCGTCGCCGGTGGGGGCACCCGAGTCCGCGCAGCCACTGAGCACGAGCGCACTTGCGATCGCAACGGCCGAAATCACTAGACCTTTTTTGAGTCTCATGGTTTTTCTCCTGATTGCTGGTACTGCTGCTGTGTAAACCCTGTCCACCGATTAGTGGGCAAGTATTTTGGAGAGGAAGTCTTTCGCTCTCGTGCTTTGGGGGTTGGTGAAGAATTCCTCGGGCGTGGTCTCCTCCACGATCTCGCCCTCCGCCATGAAGATGACGCGGTCTGCGGCCTTGCGGGCGAAGCCCATCTCGTGCGTCACGACGATCATGGTCATACCGTCGTTGGCGAGGTCGACCATGACCTCGAGCACCTCATTGATCATCTCCGGGTCGAGGGCACTGGTCGGCTCGTCGAGAAGGATGACCTTCGGATCCATTGCCAGGGCACGCGCAATGGCGACGCGCTGTTGCTGGCCACCGGATAACTGTGCGGGCATCTTCTGCGCCTGGTTGGCTACTCCGACACGGTCGAGCAGTGCCATCGCCTTCTTCTCGGCGTCTGCTTTCTTGAGGCCGCGCACCTTGATCGGACCGAGGGTCACATTTTCAAGCACGGTCTTGTGCGCAAACAGGTTGAAGGCCTGAAAGACCATGCCGACGTCCGCACGGAGGTGGGCCAGGGTTTTGCCCTCTTCCGGCAACTTGACGCCATCGATGGTGATGACGCCGTCATCGATGGTCTCGAGGCGGTTGATGGCCCGGCAGAGCGTCGATTTTCCCGACCCACTCGGTCCAATCACGACGACCACCTCGCCGCGGTTGACCACGGCGTTGATGTTCTTGAGAACGTGCAGTTCTCCGTAGTGCTTGTTGATGTCCTTGACGACGACTAGCGGTTCGCCCCGACGAACGGTGATATTCGAGGTGGCCGGGGACGAATCTATTGGCTCCATACCCCCCAACTTAGAACAGATCATCAGATGAGGGGTGCCAAATTCCCGGACAGTAACGCATTTGTAACAGTCCAGGCCTCCGTTGTCTGTGCTATGTAGTCGGTCAGCCGGCGGTCTCCGACCGGGCACCAGCCGGCCCGTTCAGCGGCTCGGCCGCCGCAGAAAAAGG
Source organism: Cryobacterium sp. Y62 (assembly GCF_002929785.1). NCBI lineage: Bacteria > Bacillati > Actinomycetota > Actinomycetes > Micrococcales > Microbacteriaceae > Cryobacterium > Cryobacterium sp. Y62. The sequence goes on from NZ_PJJK01000121.1 coordinate 22,069, forward strand.
GTCGGCTCGGCCAGGCCCGAGCACACTCGCCCCTGGCATGCCGGATGCCCGGACGGAGCTGTCCGGGCATCGGGTTTTTGTGCGGAAGGGCAGGTCAGGCGCGCTGGGCGAATGCACTTTCGTACAGGCAAACTGATGCCGCGGTCGCCAGGTTCATCGACTCGGCTTCGCCGTAGATCGGCACGCTAATGCTGCGGTCGACCCGGGCGAGGTCTTCGTCGCTCAGGCCGCGAGCTTCGTTGCCGAACAACCACACCGTCGGAGCAACGAGCAGCCCTTCATTGCGGGCGGAAAGCAGGTTGGAACCCTTGATGTCGGCTGCGAACAGCTGCAGACCGGCGGAACGGGCGCGGTCGAGCACGTCGGAGAGATCGGCCGCTACGGCGACGGGGAGGTGGAAAATGGAGCCGGTCGAGGAACGGATGACCTTGGGATTGTATAGGTCAACGCTGCGACCGGTGAGGATGACGGCGTCCGCGCCGGCGGCATCCGCTGCCCGGATGATGGTGCCGGCGTTGCCGGGGTCGCGCACCTCTTCGAGAATGGCGACGAGCTTGGGTTCGGCGTTGAAGATCTTCTTCACCGAGGTGGGGAACTGGTGGCAGACAGCCACGAAGCCCTGCGGGGTGACCGTATCGGCCATGGCCTCGAGTACCTCTTCGGAGACGAACTCCACCTCGACCTGGGCGTCTACAGCTTTCTGGGCCAGGTCGGTGTAGCGGTCGAGCGCGGTGGGCGTGGCGAACAGCTCCACGACGAGCTCTGGGCGAAAGGTGAGGGCTTCTGAGACGGCCTGTGGGCCTTCGAGGAGAAAAAGGCCGGACTCGAGGCGTGCGTCGCGCTTGGAAAGTTTTGCGACGGCACGGACGCGCGGTGAACGTGGGTTATCAAGCATGTGGCAAGTTTACTTGCAGAAAAGGAGCGGGCGACCAGGTCGCCCGCTCCTCGCTGTGGAACTCTGACCGATACACCACGTTCACGCCCAGGAGGCAGCCGGTGGTGGTCAATCGAGGTAGAGCATTACGCCTTGACGGCGACCTTCGGTGCCGACGTGTCGGCGGGAAGGGCTGCCTTGGCGCTCTCAACGAGGGCGGCAAACGTCGCTGCCTCGTTGACGGCCAGGTCGGCGAGGATACGACGGTCAACCTCGATACCAGCCAGGCCGAGGCCCTGGATCAGACGGTTGTAGGTCAGGCCATTCGCGCGCGATGCAGCGTTGATCCGCTGAATCCACAGGCGACGGAAGTCACCCTTGCGTGCACGACGGTCACGGTAGCTATAGGTGAAGGAGTGAGTGAGCTGCTCCTTCGCCTTGGTAACCAGGCGTGAACGCTGACCGCGGTAGCCCTTGGCGCGTTCGAGAATAACGCGGCGACTCTTGTGGGCGTTGACGGCCCTCTTTACTCTTGCCATTTTTTACAAATCCTTATTCGTTACGGGGCCTGGTGTTACAGACCGAGAAGCTTCTTGATGACCTTCTGGTCTGACTTGGCCAGCACCTGGTCCTGGTTCAAACGGGACTTGCGCTGCGTGCTCTTGACTTCGAGGTTGTGTCGAAGTCCGGCCTGCTGCTTCATGATCTTTCCGCTGCCGGTGACCTTGAAACGCTTCTTGGTTCCGGAGTGGGTCTTCATCTTAGGCATTCGGTTCCTCCTGTTTCGCTGCCTTGTCGGCAACCTTGTCTGCCTTATCGGCGACCTTGTCTGCTTTCTCGGCAGCTTTGTGGGCGTTGATCTCAGCCTTGGCTTCTGACTTGTTCTTCAACGGGCCAATCACCATGACCATGTTTCGACCGTCGATCATCGGAGTAGATTCCACGGAACCGTACTCGGCGACGTCCTCGGCAAATTTTTGGAGCAGTCGTACGCCCTGATCAGGCCGGGACTGTTCACGGCCACGAAAAAGAATCATGGCCTTGACCTTGTCACCGGACTTCAGGAAGCCTTCGGCGCGTTTGCGCTTGGTCTCGTAGTCATGCGTATCAATCTTGAGACGAAAACGAACCTCTTTCAGGATCGTGTTCGCCTGGTTGCGCCTGGCCTCCTTGGCCTTCTGCGCAGCCTCGTACTTGAACTTGCCGTAGTCCATGATCTTGGCCACGGGCGGCTTGGCTTCGGGTGCGACTTCGACGAGGTCGAGGTCGGCATCCTGTGCCAGGCGCAGGGCAACATCAATCGCCACGACCCCGACCTGCTCGCCGTTGGGACCAACGAGACGAACTTCGGGGACGCGTATACGGTCATTTGTACGGGGATCGCTGATGCGTCTCTCCTCTTGGTTAACTTCGTGATCACAACCAGACAGCGGATGCCGACTGGGGACGAAAAGAGGAAAATCACGCGATTTCCACACCAACTTTTTCGTTGACGTGTTCCACACGGCACCCTGTCTACCTTCACGCTGCTACCTTCCCGAGGGAGGCCATAACGTGACGGCGGAGTGCAATCTACCCGGTAACCTTGATGAAGCGGTATGCGCGGGTGGGAGATTCTCCACTTTCGTTCCGAGACTATTGTCTCGGAACCAATAACGATCGTAGCAGAGGAATGCAGTGAGCCAAAGTTTTGAGCAGGATACGGGTTTTGAGCAGGACGCAGCACAGGCAACACGCGATATCGCCGATGTGGCCGCAGTGGAGATCATCACGACGGCCGCGGTGCATCTGATGAGCGCGGCCGCCGTCAAGTGCGGGCTGGCCGAGGATCCCGACGCCCAAATCGACCTCGACGAGGCGCGCAAGCTCATCACGGCCCTCGCCGGACTGGTCACTGCCGCCGCCCCGGACATCTCCAGTATTCATGCAGGAAGCCTGCGCGACGGGCTGCGCTCACTGCAGCTGGCGTTCCGCGAGGCATCCGCCATTCCCGACGCGATCGGCGAAGGCCCCGGCGAGAAGCTCACCGGCCCGGTCAACTGACCTCCTTGCCTTACGAACGGATGTCGCCGGTCACCCCGACTGATGGCATCCGTTCTGCGCAGCTTGAGTCAGCTCTGGCAGCGTGGGCACCAGAATGTGTTGCGCTGCTCGACATCGCTGCGGCCGAGGGTGCTGCGTTGAATGTGGGTGCCGCAGCGTCGGCACGCCTGACCGCCTCGCCCGTAGACCCAGGTCTGGGCTCCGCGTCGTAGGTTGCCGGTGGTCGTGCGTTCGTCGCGGTCTTTGTTGGCCAGAAGCAAGCGCCGGGCCAATGCGATGAGCCCGGGGACGTCGGTGACCTCGGCCATGGGCCGGGCGGGCAATAGTCCGCGCAAAAAGCAGAGTTCGTTGACATAGACGTTGCCGAGCCCGGCCAGATTGCGCTGGTCGGCGAGGGCCAGAATGACCGGTTGTTCGGGCCTTGCAGCGAGGCGAGTGGCAGCTTCGGCGCTATCGCCCGCATTCCATTCGGTGTCGAGCAGGTCGGGTCCGAGATAGCCGACCACCTCCGACTCGGCCCGGGTGGGAATCAACTCCAGCACACCGAGCTCAAACCCGACCGCGACCCAGTCCGGGGTCTGCAGCACAATGCGCGCCTGGAACGCCGGCCGCTGCCACCGCGTGCCGGGTCGATACAGGTGCCAGGCGCCCTCCATCTTGAGATGCGAATGGATGCTCGTCTCGCCGACCCGGTGCAGCAGATGTTTGCCCCGACTGACGACCTCGTGCACGGTCTGGCCCGTGAGATCGACGGTCGCGAATGCCGGCACGCGGATGTCGCAGCCGGAGAGAATGCTGCCGCGCAGCGCCTGGTCGAGGTTTCGGGCCGTGCGATAGACGGTATCGCCCTCAGGCACGAAGCCTCAGCCCTTTCAGAGTCTCGGTGAATCCGGCGGCGCGCAGAGCCGCACCCACCTCGGTGCCGATGACGAACACACCATTGGCCGTCTCGACCGCGATTTTCTGGATGCGACCCGTCGTGACCAGAGCGGCCAGGCTCGCAGTGGCGGCCACGAGCGTGGTCTCATCCCTCTCAAAGGCAACTACGGTTTTGCCGCCGCGCTCGACGTAGAGAACGAGGGCGCCATCGACGAGCACAACGAGTGCGCCCGCCTTCCGGCCCGGGCGATGGGTGGTATCGCCGGGTAATGCCGGCCACGGCAGGGCGGCGCCGTAGGCGTTCGCCGGGTCGGTCGCGGCCAAGGTCACCACAGCCGGATGCCCGGCCGACGAGTCGGCTACCCCGGCGGCCAAGGTGCGCAGCCGGTCGATGGTGCCGCCGGTGGCGAACTGGGCAGCGCCGAGCCCCTCGATGAAGTAGCCGCGTCGGCAGCGCGCCATCTCCTCGAATCCGGTGAGCGTGCGGTAGACGAGGGAGAATCCACCGATAACACTCTCGGCTATGACCGCGCCACGCGTCACCACTCCGTAGCGTTCGAGCAGGGTCTCTCCCAGGGCATGCGCGCGACGGGTCGGTGAGTCATCGGCCACGGGCAGAATCGACCAGCGACCCGACACCGTCGGTGGTCCACCGCGGCTCGGGAGGCTCGGCCGGGGCATCGACCGTCCACGGTGCAGGCGCGCCCGGGGCACGGCCCGGCTCTGTCGATGGGCGGTGTGACCACCGGACAGGAGCGACCGTACGGGGGCGAAGGTGTCGTTGTTGATCAGCCCGGCCCAAACCAGGTCCCACAGCGCTTGCACCATTTCCGGGTCATCCTGGCTGCCGACGGCATCGGCGAGTTGCCGAAAGAAATAGGCACCCCCGCTGCCCAGGGTCGCCAGAATCTCCTGCTGCAGCGGCGTCGTTTCGACATCGATGGGCACCGGCAGGGTGAGTTGGGCGGTTTCGGTGAGGTGCAGACTCACCCAGCCGTCATTGCCGGCGAGCGTTCCCGCACCAGCCCAGAGCACCTCCCCCGCGTTGGTAAGTTCGTCGAGCATTCCGGGTTGGTAGTCACTGACCCGGGCGGGCAGAATGAGCGTTTCCCACGCGGATGCCGGAATACGTGCCCCCTCCAGCTGCTCAACAACGGATGCCACCCCATCGATTCCGCGCAGCTTTCCGCCCACGTGCTGCCAGGCCGGCAAAAACCGGCCGATCGCCCGTTGGTCGACCGGTTCAACCTCGTGCCGGAGCGCCGCGAGGGAACGACGACGGAGCCGCCGCAGTACCTCAGCGTCGCACCATTCCAGGCCGCTGCCGTTCGGTCGGAACTCGCCGGCCACGATTCGTCGGGCGTCGGCGAGTCGGCCCAGGGCGATCTGTACAACGGCCGTGCCGAGGCCAAACCGGTCGGCGACGGCATCCGTCGTAAAGGGGCCGTGGGAACGTGCATAGCGGCTCACCAGATCACCGAGCGGATCAGGCACGGATTCGGTAAAGGCGGCGGGAACGCCGATCGGCAGGGGAACGCCGAGGGCATCGCGCAACCGGCTGGCATCTTCGATCGCCGCCCAGCGATCCTCACCACCGACGTTGACCCGGATGGCGCGGCGGGCATCGACGAGGGCGAGCAGGGCCTCCTCCACGCCAATCGCATCGTGCGCGGGCGGCGATTCGGGCGCGGGCATAAGCATCCGCTCGCCGACCTCGCTGGTCCTGAGTGGCCCCAGGGTGCGCAGCAGATCCGCGACACCCTCAACGCCCTTGGCCCGATAGTCGGGGGTGAGCCGCTGCAGTTCCCGGTCGGTCTGGTCGATGACTGCCGGGTCGAGAAGCTCCCGCAGTTCGACCCGGCCCAGAAGTTCGGCCAGCAGGCTCGAGTCGATAGCGAGGGCGGTCGCCCGCCGCTCGGCCAGCGGGGTGTCGCCCTCATACATGAAGGCTGCGACATAGCCGAACAGCAGAGTACTCGCGAACGGGCTGGCGGTGTCGGTCGTGACTTCGATCAGGCGCAGCTCGCGTGAGGCGATCTTCCGGGCCAGCACCCCGAGGGCAGGCAGGTCGTAAACGTCTTGCAGGCATTCCCGCAGGGTTTCGAGAATGATCGGAAAAGTGGGGAAGGTGCGGGCCACGTCGAGCAGTTGGGCGGCCTTCTGGCGTTGCTGCCAGAGCGGCGAGCGGGCGCCGGGCTTGTAGCGGGGCAGAAGCAGGGCCCGGGCGGCGCATTCGCGAAACCGGGAGGCGAACAGAGCAGAGCCGCCGACCTCGTCGGTGACCAGCTGTTCGAGTTCGTCGGGGTCGAACACGAACAATTCGCTGCCGGGCGGCTCGGTTTCAGTGTCGGGAATGCGCACGACGATGCCGTCGTCACTCGCCACGCAGGAGCCATCGATTCCATAGCGTTCGCGCACTCGAGCACCGACTGCGAGCGCCCACGGTGCGTGCACCGGGGTGCCGTACGGGGAATGCAACACGACCCGCCAGTCCCCCAGTTCGTCCCGAAAGCGTTCGACCACGAGCGTGCGGTCGGTCGGCAGCTGCCCGGTCGCAGCGCGTTGCTCGCCGAGAAAAGCCAGTAGGTTGCTGATTGCCCGTTCGTCGAGGCCACCCACGGCGCAGCGGTCCCTGGCTTGGTCGTCCGGGAGGCTGCCGACCTCGCGCACGAACGCGCCGATAGCCTGGCCGAGTTCGGCCGGTCGGCCCAGCCCGTCGCCCTTCCAGAATGGCAGCCTCCCGGGCTGCCCGAAGGCTGGCACGACGAGCACCCGGTCGTGCGTGATCTCCTGAATGCGCCAGCTCGTAGTGCCGAGCGCGAAAACATCGTTCACGCGCGACTCGTAGACCATTTCCTCGTCGAGCTCGCCGACCCGTTTGCCGGTGACCTGCTCTCCGCCGACCATGAAGACACCAAATAGACCACGGTCGGGAATGGTGCCACCGCTGGTGACGGCCAGCCGTTGCGCGCCGGGGCGGCCGGTGAGGGTGCCGGCGTCGCGATCCCAGACGATGCGCGGGCGCAATTCCGCGAACTGATCTGATGGATACCGGCCAGCCAGCAGGTCGAGGGTGGCCTCATAGGCGGAGCGGGGCAGGGTTGCAAAGGGTGCGCTGCGCCGCACGGTGTCGAACCAAGTCTCGACGTCGATCGGTTCGAGCGCGCAGGCCGCGACCGTCTGTTGTGCCAGGATATCGAGCGGATTCGACGGCACCCGCAGCGATTCGATGGCTCCGGCGACCATGCGCTCGGCGGCGACCGCGGCGTGAATCAAATCGGCCCGATGCTTGGGGTAGATAACTCCGCGCGAAATCTCACCCACCTGATGCCCGGCCCGGCCGAGCCGTTGCAGCCCGCTCGACACCGACGGCGGTGACTCCACCTGCACAACCAGGTCGACGGCGCCCATATCGATGCCGAGTTCGAGGCTCGACGTGGCGACGACACAGCGCAGCCGCCCCGATTTCAGGTCGTCTTCGATGAGCGCGCGCTGCTCTTTGCTGACCGAACCATGATGCGCGCGCGCGAGCAGCGGTTCGGCCCCCGCACTCTCGCCACTCGCGCCCATGAGCTCGGCCGGCGGCCTGGCGGCCTGAAGTGTGCCCACCATACCGGCGTCACCCTGCGACACCCTCACGAGAGCGGACGCCTCCTCCCCGGCCAGGCGCTCAGCATAAATTTCGTTGATCCGGGCGGTGAGGCGTTCGGTGAGCCGGCGGGAATTGGCGAACACAATGCTCGAGGAATGCGCGAGCACCTCGTCGACGATGGCCTCCTCGACGTGCGGCCAGATCGACCCGGTCTGCGGGGCCGCGGCCGACGTGACCCCCTCGCGTTGCGGTACCGGCCCGAGGTCGCTCATGTCGTCGACCGGAACCACTACCCGCAGGTCGAACCGCTTCAACGCGGGCGGCGCCACGATCTGCACGGGAGCTGCACCGCCGAGAAATCGTGCCACCTCACTCTGCGGCCGCACGGTGGCCGAGAGCCCAATACGTTGAGCCGGATGGCTCAGCAGGGCGTCGAGTCGTTCAAGGGACACGGCCAGGTGGGCGCCGCGTTTGCTCGCCGCGACCGCGTGCACCTCATCGAGGATGACGGTCTGCACGCCGCGCAGCGATTCGCGGGCGGCCGAGGTCAGCATGAGAAATAGCGACTCCGGGGTGGTAATAAGAATGTCCGGCGGCGAGCTGACCAATTTGCGCCGGTCGGCGGCCGGGGTGTCTCCCGAGCGCACGCCAATCGTGACCTGCGGCGGTACCAGACCGAGCCGCTGGGCCGAACGAGTGATTCCCACGAGCGGAGCGGTGAGGTTGCGTTCCACGTCAACGCCGAGTGCCTTGAGCGGCGAAATATACAGCACTCGGGTGCCGGGCACTGCCGACTCGCTGGCCAGCTGGTCAATGGCCAGCTGGTCAATGGCCCATAAGAACGCGGCGAGGGTCTTGCCCGACCCGGTCGGAGCCACCACGAGGGCGTGCGAACCAAGCGAAATGGCGTCCCAGGCTCCCAGCTGCGCGGCTGTCGGCGCCGCGAAGGCCTCGGTGAACCAGGCCCGAGCTGCCGGGGAGAATCGTTCAAGAACGTCGCTCATACCGTTATTGTCGCTCACACCACCGACATTCGGATTTCACTTGGAACCCTACGCGGAAGCGACGAGCTTGACTCGTAATGAATCCACGCCGGTCGTGATGATCTCGCTCTCCGACCACCGGGTGCCGAGGCGGCTCAGAATCGCGTCAAGGTCCGACTGGGTGAGGCCGTCGATCAATTCCAGTTGGACCACGAGTTCGGGACCCTTGAGCTGCGCCAGCGGGTCACCCGCCATGAGCTGAACCGAGAGCACCGAGAGTTCCGTGGCGATTGATGCAGTGAAGGCGTCGGCGATGAAGCGGCTCGCGTAGCTCGGGGTCCACGGCAGCGACTGAGCGATCGCCCAGAGCGCCGGCCGCCGAACGACAAATTCGCCGGGCGATGTCGGGTCGAGCACGACCAGATCGGTGTTTTCCTGCGCGGCGGCCAGGGCGACACGCACGGCATCCGCTGGAACGGGCCGGGCGAGAGGGTTCCACGCCGTCATGGCCGCGGTCGACGAGAAGGCGGGGAGCACTGTGCGGCCGTCCGGGCCGGCGACTGTGATAATCGATAGTTCCTGGGTCTTGTCGATTGTTTGCCCGCGCGCGTTCAGTGCAGCATCGCCGAGCCTGGTCACCAGCGGAATCAGCAGCCTCGAAGAGCGAATGGCGTCAATGACGGTTTCTTCGCCGGCTTCTCGGGCCTGGAAACGGGCGACGGCAGCAGCAAGAGCGGCGGGCGCGACCCCATCATCACCGGCATCGGGATTGGCCTCGAATTCACGGCCGGCCCATGGCTGGCCGGCCGAGTCGGCCGTGTTGGCTGGCTCATTCGCGTCATCTGAACGCCCCGAGCCCGGCCCACCCGAGGGGTCTCCCGTTGAGCCGAGGTTTCGCGCCCGAACCATTAGTCCCCCGCGACGTCCAGGGCTTCGGCCAGGGTGAACGCGCCGGCGTAGAGCGCCTTGCCCACGATGGCACCCTCGAGCCCCAGTGGTACGAGTTTGCGCAACGCTTCAATGTCATCGAGGCTCGAGATGCCGCCGGAGGCAATGACCGGCTTGCGCGTACGGTCGAGTACCTGACGTAGCAGGTCAATGTTCGGGCCTTGCAGGGTGCCGTCCTTGGTGACGTCGGTCACCACATAGCGGGCGCACCCGGCAGTTTCGAGCCGTTCGAGAACCTGCCAGAGGTCCCCGCCGTCTTTGGTCCAGCCACGCGCGGCCAGCGTGGTTCCACGTACATCAAGGCCAACGGCGACTGCCTCACCGTATTGTGCGATGACGCTCGCCGCCCACTCCGGGTTTTCCAGCGCTGCGGTACCGAGGTTGATGCGCTTGACGCCCGTGGTCAGTGCCGCTTCAAGCGATTCGTCATCGCGGATACCGCCGGAAAGCTCGATGTTCACGCCCTTGACCTGACGAATGACCTTCTTGATCACACCGGTGTTGGTGCCCCGGCCGAAGGCCGCGTCGAGGTCGACGAGGTGAATCCACTCGGCGCCTTGCCGTGCCCAGTCGGCCGCGGCGTCGACGGGGTCACCGTAGTTCGTTTCGGTGCCGGCCTCGCCCTGGGTCAGGCGCACAGCCTTGCCGCCGGCCACATCGACGGCGGGCAGGAGGACGAGCCTCGGTGTCTTGTTGAACTCACTCATTGATGTCCTTGATTGGTGCGGTCGCGCTGTGCGACCAATTGCAGGGGCCGTGGCTGTGGTGTGGATTGAACTGTGAAGTCTAGGCGCGCAGGGCTATCTGTGCAGCGTGCCGATCCAGTTCTTCAGCAAACGGATGCCTGCCTCCCCCGATTTTTCCGGGTGAAACTGGGTCGCGCTGAGTGGTCCGTTCTCGATCGCCGCCAGGAACGGAGCCCCGTGATCAGCCCAGGTCAGCCGGGGCTCTGGAAACGGCGGCATGACCTCGAGCGTCCAGGATTGCGCCGCGTAGGAGTGCACGAAGTAGAACCGCTCATCTTCGATGCCTCGGAACAATTCGGAGTTGGGTGCGCTCGTGACGGTGTTCCAACCCATGTGCGGCAGGATCTTCGCGGGAAGTTCGGTGACCGTTCCCGGCCATTCGCCGAGGCCCTCGGTGTCCACGCCGCGTTCCACTCCGTGCTCGAACATGACCTGCATTCCCACGCAGATTCCGAGCACCGGGCGACCGCCGGCCAGACGACGGTCGACGATGTCGTCACCGCGCACGGATTTGAGCGCTGCCATCACGGCGCTGAACGCTCCAACCCCCGGCACGACGAGACCGTCGGCCTCTAGTGCAGTCATGCGGTCGCTCGTGAGAATGACTTCGGCGCCGGCCAACTCGAGCGCCTTGACGGCGGAGTGCACGTTTCCGGTTCCATAGTCGAAGACGACGACGTTCGTCATAGGGCTCCCTTGGTAGACGGGATGCCGTGCACCAGCGGGTCGAGGGCTTTGGCGAGTCGAAAGGCGCGGGCGAACGCTTTGAATTCGGCCTCGGCAATGTGGTGCGGATCGCGTCCGCCAAGCAAGGTGACGTGCACCGTCAGGCCGGCGTGAAAGGTAATCGCTTCGAAGACGTGACGCACCATAGAGCCGGTGAAGTGCCCACCGATGAGGTGGAATTCGAAGCCGGCCGGCTCGCCGGTGTGCACGAGATAGGGACGGCCGGAAATATCGACGACGGCCTGGGCGAGCGCCTCGTCGAGGGGCACGAGGGCGTCTCCGTAGCGGGAGATGCCCGACTTGTCGCCAAGCGCCTGACGAATCGCCTGGCCAAGTACGATTCCAACGTCTTCGACGGTGTGGTGCACGTCGATTTCGATGTCGCCGGAGGCGCGCACCGTGAGGTCGGTCAGGGAGTGTTTGGCGAACGCCGTCAGCAGGTGGTCGTAGAACGGCACCGAGGTGCGGATGTCGCTCACGCCCGTGCCATCGAGATTCAGCGACAGATCGATGCTGGATTCACTCGTCTCCCGTTGCAGGTGTGCGACGCGGGGCACGGGAGTGTCAGCAGGTGAGCTCATGGGTCTAGTTTATTCGGCTTGGGCGGGCACGGTTTGACCGGGGCGGTCACTGCGACCAAGTCGGGCAATGGCGTCGAGGAACAGGGTCGTCTCCTGCTCGGTGCCGGCCGTCACGCGCAGGTGGTTAGCGATGCCCACATCGCGAATGAGGATTCCCTCACCCAGCAGCGCTTCGAAGGTCTCGCGCGGTTCGGTTACTCCCCCAAACAGTACGAAGTTGCTCCAGCTACGGTGCGGGGCATAGCCCAGACATGCGAGCTCGACGACGAGACGGTCACGCTGCCCGCGGATGTCATCGACCATCGCGAGCATCTCGGCGCTGTGAGCGAGGGCCGCGTTCGCCGCCGCCTGGGTCAGCGCGGACAGGTGGTACGGCAGACGAACCAGGCGCAGGGCATCCGCCACGGCCGGATCGGCGGCCAGGTAGCCCACTCGGGCACCAGCGAAGGCGAACGCTTTGCTCATCGTGCGGGAGACGAGCAGGCGTTCCCGACCGGGCAGCAGGGTGAGCGCGCTCGGCGTGCCGACGGGTGCGAATTCGGCGTACGCCTCGTCAACTACGACGATGCCGTCGGTCGCATCGTAGGCGGCCGCGATGGTCTCGAGGGATAGCGGCGTGCCCGTGGGATTGTTCGGCGAGCAGAGAAAGACGATATCGGGGTCGGTACGCACGATCTCACTCACGGCGGTAGCCGGTGACAGCTCGTAGTCCGCGTCGCGCGTTCCCGCAATCCACGTGGTGTCCGTTCCCGACGCGAGGATCGAGTACATCGAGTAGGTCGGGGCAAAGCCCAATAGGCTGCGTCCCGGTCCACCGAAGGCCTGCAGCACCTGTTGCAGCACCTCGTTGGAGCCGTTGGCCGCCCAGATATTGTCGGCTGTCAGTCCTTCGCCAAGATATCGGGCGAGCGCCTCGCGCAGAGCGGTGAACTCTCGATCGGGATACCGATTCACTGAACGGATGGCCTCGGCCAAGCCGGCGAGGATGTCGCGGGCCACAGCTTCGGGAACGGCGTGCGTGTTCTCGTTCACGTTCAGGGCTACCGGAACATGCAGTTGCGGGGCACCGTATGGCGAACGGCCTTGCAGGTTGGTGCGGAGGGGAAGATCTTCGAGACTGGTCACCCTCTCCATGCTAAGGCCACGTGCTGCTGCCCATCGCTACCTAGGAGTTAGCGGGGAGTTCCAGGCGCTGACCCGGCTGCAGCGTTTCTACGGACAATGCGTTGAGGCGCTTGATGTCGGCGACGACGTCGCGCGGGTCGGCGGCGGGAAAGTTCTCTTCGGCAAGGTTCCAGAGAGTTTGGCCGGGTGCGACCGTGATGAATCGGGCTGAACCAACGTCGGTCGGCGAATAGGCCAGCGTGGCCAGGATGCCTGAGTCGGTTGTGTACGACACGAGATCGATGCCGCTAGCAGATCCAGAGGCTTCGGCCCCTCCCCCACTGACGGCGAATGCGAGGGCGCCCAGGACAACTGGCAATGCAGCGAGCGTGGTGAAAACGACTCGCCCACGCCGGGTGAGGCGAAGACGTATGACGGGCGGGAGAGAAACTGCGGGAGCAAATGCTGTGGTCATGTCAAACCTCCAAGGTTGGCGGGCTGCGAGTCTCGTATTCGGCCCTCGGCCGGGAGGACCGAATACGAAACTATGTTCCGAATATAACTTCGAACAATCGAACATGCAAGCTTTTCCTCGTCTCTGCCCGGAAAATCGCGCAACACACTCGAATAAGTGTTTGTTTCAGGGCCGAGAACTGGATAAACTTTCGATAGGTCAATTGCTTGATTGCTACTCAACCAGATACCACCGACATTCCCGCGAGACGTCCTTCAATCCGCGCGGGACCGACTCAAGGAGCGCTCCTCGTGACACAAAACACCAGCGGTACCCGCGACAAGGCCGGCACTCGGCGCCGCAAGAGTTTGAGCCCGCGCCAGCTCGCCATCCTCGACGTGATTCAGCGTTCCGTCAGCTCACGCGGCTACCCGCCGAGCATGCGTGAGATCGGTGACGCCGTCGGCCTCGCCTCGCTGTCGAGCGTGACTCACCAGCTCAACCAGCTTGAGCTAAGCGGCTATCTGCGCCGCGACCCGAATCGTCCCCGCGCTCTCGAAGTGCTCATCGAGATTCAACGCCCGCCCGAAGACATCGGAACCGGCGACCAGGACAGTTTTCACCCGGGCGTGCAGGTCGGCGACGCTGCGATGGTTCCCCTCGTCGGTCGTATCGCTGCCGGCATTCCGATCACGGCAGATCAGCAGATCGACGAGATCTTCCCGCTGCCCCGTCAGCTCGTCGGCCAGGGCGAACTGTTCATGCTCAAGGTCGTCGGTGAATCGATGATCGATGCGGCGATCTGCGACGGCGACTGGGTTGTCGTTCGCCAGCAGAAAACCGCGGAGAACGGCGAGATCGTGGCGGCCATGCTCGACAACGAAGCCACCGTAAAGGTGCTGCGCAAGCGCGACGGCCACACCTGGCTGCTGCCGCGCAACAGCAACTTCGAACCCATCGTTGGCGACTACGCCGATATCCTCGGCAAAGTCGTCGCCGTTTTGCGCTCGGTCTAGCGAGCCAGATCCAAGCAAAGAAGAGAACGACCAAAGCACGGCGTGAGGCCCGATCACTAAACGGTGATCGGGCCTGAAGACTGCCTGCCGGCGCCAGGTACGCGGGTGAGCTACCGGGTGACGCTAGCTCTCACATCGGCAGCGCGGCGATCGCGCACCACCCGGGTCGCAGCCAGCATGTTGTGCAGGGACCGCACCGTCTCCTCGTAGCCACGCGTCTTGAGGCCGCAGTCCGGGTTCACCCACACCTGGCGTTCGGGGATGGACTCCAAGGCGGTGTCCAGCAGGGTCGTCAGCTCGTCGACGCTAGGCACTCGCGGCGAGTGGATGTCATAGATGCCGGCCCCGATACCGTGGTTGAACCCGCCGGCCTCAATCTGCCGTACCACCTCCATGCGTGAGCGGGCCGCTTCGATGCTCGTGACGTCGGCGTCGAGGTTGCGGATAGCCTCGATGACGACGCCGAACTCCGAGTAGCAGAGGTGCGTGTGAATTTGAGTCGCTTTCGCGACCCCGGCCGTGGCCAGCCGAAAGGAGCCGACCGACCAGTCCAGGTAGTCGGCGTGGTCCTTCTTCTTCAGCGGCAGCAGCTCCCGCAAGGCCGGCTCGTCAACCTGAACAATCTTGATACCCGCAGCTTCCAGGTCGCCGATTTCATCGCGCAGTGCAAGGGCGACCTGGCGAGCGGTCTCGCCAAGCGGCTGGTCGTCACGCACGAACGACCAGGCCAGAATCGTCACCGGTCCGGTGAGCATGCCCTTAACCGGCTTGGCTGTCAGGCTCTGCGTGTACACCGACCAGTCCACCGTGATCGGGGCCGGGCGCGAGACGTCGCCCCACAGAATGGATGGTCTGGTGCAGCGGCTGCCGTAGGACTGCACCCAGCCGTTCTCGGTCACGGCGAACCCGTCGAGGTTCTCAGCAAAGTACTGCACCATGTCGTTGCGCTCGGGTTCCCCGTGTACGAGCACGTCGAGTCCGATCTCTTCCTGCAGGGCGACGACGCGGCCGATCTCGGCGCGCATCAGGTCGCGGTAGTCATCGGCTGGCAGGGTTCCTTTGAGAAACTGGGCGCGGGCCCGGCGAATGTCGGCGGTCTGCGGAAATGATCCGATCGTGGTCGTGGGCAGCGGCGGTAGCTGCAGCGCAGCATTCTGAGCGGTCAGGCGATCGGCGTAGTCGCCACGGGTGAAATCGGCGTCGGTGAGTGCGGCTGCACGCGCTCGCACCGAACCGTCGCGTACCCCCGGAGCGGCGAGGCGCGCGGTCAGCGCGGCAGCGGCATCCGCGAGCGGAGTGGCAATGGCCGCCCGCCCCGCAGCGAGACCGAACGCGAGGGTGGCAACCTGGCCCACCTTCTGGTCGGCGAAGGCCAGCCAGCTGGTCAGGTCGAGCGGCAACGA
Source organism: Cryobacterium sp. Y62 (assembly GCF_002929785.1). Classification (NCBI taxonomy): domain Bacteria; kingdom Bacillati; phylum Actinomycetota; class Actinomycetes; order Micrococcales; family Microbacteriaceae; genus Cryobacterium; species Cryobacterium sp. Y62. The sequence continues at coordinate 37,418 of NZ_PJJK01000121.1, forward strand.
GATCTCATCGAGCACGTCGTGCGGCACGTGCAGCAGCGAGGTCGAGGTGGATACGGTGACGGAGTCGGACAGCGCGCGCACGCTCTCGGCGCGCTCGAAAGCGCTGGCGAGGTCGCCGCGCCAGATGTTGTGCCCGTCGATCGCCCCGGCAACGAGGGTCTTGGCGGCCAGCCCGGGCACCGCCTGCGGCAGAGTGCCCCGCACCAGGTCGAGGCCGATCGCCTCGACGGTAGTGTCGGCAAGAACCGGCAGGGCATCATCGAGGCTTCCGTAGGGCGCCGCGACAAACAGGGCGGGGCGGCCACTGAGTCGACCGAGCACTCCATAAGCGGCTGCGATCGCCGCCAGCGTGTCCCCGCGTGGTACGTCGATCGATTCGCTGACCAGTCCCGGCTCGTCGAGCTGCACCCAGTCGGCGCCGGCATCCGCTAGCCGCGATAGCAGCGCTGCGTAGACAGGAAGGAGGTCGTCGAGCCGGGACAGCGGGGAGAACCCGGCCGGCGCCTCATCGCTGGCCTTGCTGAGCAGTAGAAAGGTGACCGGACCGACGAGCACCGGACGGGTGAGGAAGCCGGCCGCCCTGGCCTCGAGAAACTCGCGCACGATGCGGTCACCGACCAACGAGAACACGGTCTCCGGGCCAATCTCGGGCACGAGGTAGTGGTAGTTCGAGTCGAACCACTTGGTCATCTCAAGCGGCAGGTTCTCGCCCTCGCCGCGGGCCAGGGTGAAGTACCCGGCCAGGTCGAGGGTTCCATCAGCACCGACGAGCGAGGCGAACCGGGTGGGAATCGCTCCAACGGCGACAATGGTGTCCAGCACCTGGTCGTAGTACGAGAACGACTCGGGGATCGACGAGTCGGTGCGGCCGAGCCCGAGGCCAACGAGCCGTTCGCGGGTGGCCGAGCGCAGCTCGGCGGCCACACTCTCTAAAGCGACCGCGTCGATCGCCCCAGACCAGAATGCTTCGACGGCCTTCTTGAGCTCGCGCCGCCGACCGATGCGCGGGTAGCCGAGGATGGTACCGGTGGGAAATGCGGGTGAATTGGGCATGGATATTCCTTCATTGGAGCATTGGTCGCTGGAATGGTTAAAAAGATCGAACGTGACGGGGGCCTGCACGCTGAAGCGGGCGTGAGGCCTAGAGCATGGCTGCCGGCACTGGAAGTGCCCCACACCCCTCGAGAACCTGCAGCACGGTCTCGTGTTGGTTGAAGGCGTAGAGGTGGAGTCCGGGGGCGCCGCCCGCAAGCACATCCTGCCCGAGGCGCACGGCGTAGTCGATGCCGATCTGGCGCTGCCCTTCCTCGGTCGGTTCGACCTCGAGCTCGATGCAGAGTTCCGCAGGCAACTTCTCGCCGGAGAGCTGCAGAATTCGGCGTAACCGGTTCGGGCTGGTCACCGGCATGATGCCGGGAAGAATGGGAAAGAGCACCCCGGCCGATCGAGCCCGCTGGATGAAGCTCAGGTAGTCGTCGGCGTGGAAGAAGAGTTGGGTGATGGCGAGGTTGGCACCGGCCGCTTGTTTGGCCAGCAGGGTGTCGATGTCCTGGCTGACCGACCGGGAGTTGGGGTGTCCGTTCGGAAAGGCCGCGACTCCGATGCGCACCTTGCTGCGTTCCGTTTTCACCCCGCGGGCGCCGGGCAGGCCCGGAATCACCGTCTCGATGTACGGCACCCGTTCGGTCTGCACGCGGTGAATAAGCTGCACGAGCTCCCCCGCGCTGTGCAGATCGCCGAGAAAAGTGTTGTCGTCTTCGACCGCGCCCTGCGGTGCGTCGCCGCGAATGGCCAGAAAGCTGCGTATGCCGGCGTCGAGGAACTCCCGAATGAGGCGGCTCGCGTCTGCGTGCGAGGAGCCGACGCAGGTGAGATGCGCCATCGCATCCGCTTCGGTGTGGTCCTTGATGTAGCGCAGCACGTCCAGAGAAGAGTTGCGCGAGGAGCCGTTGGCACCGTAGGTGACCGAGATGAACTCGGGGCCGGCTGCGGCCAGGTGGTCGATGGTGTGCGTGAGAGCGGATGCTGCGGCCGCCGATTTGGGCGGGTACACCTCGAACGAGAACGCCGGGCGGGCGTTGCACGCGGAAATTCCTGTCGTGGTCATGGTTCCTCATTCGGCAGAAGCAGTACAGCGGGTGATGGCCGGGTGGCCGCGTACGCGCCAGCATGCTGGCGGTTCTTCGCGGGCGGATGCCGGGCTCGGCTGTCGCTCCATGCCAAGGAAATGAATTCCGTCGGCAACGATTGATTCGACAGTAACAACACCGACGTCGAACGATTCGAATATGACAATTCGTGTCATCTCGGCGGTCAGACGGCATCTATTGGGCAAGGACGCAAACGTTCGAGGCAGGGAGTTTCGCCGTCGTGAGAAGGTCGGCGAGAATTCGACCGACGGTGAGCGTCAGCTGATGTCGGACACGAAGGGTATGGATGGCGTTTTGTGCGGCCGTCCGGTTTCAGTCGTTGGGCGACACGTGCGCAATCGTGTTCAAAGGCCGCAGGTGTACACGTAGCATGATGCGGTGACGATCTCGCAAGCGGTACTCGGATTTGCGACAGTAGCCGCGATCCTCACGGTCATCCCCGGACTGGACACGACTCTGGTGCTCCGCTCTGCGCTCGTGCGGGGTCGGCGTCAAGCCGTCGTGACAGCTTTCGGAATCGCAACCGGCGCGCTCATCTGGGGTGCGGCTGCAGCGCTTGGGGCCGCCGCGCTACTCGCGGCGTCTCACCTTGCGTACCAAATGGTGACTATCGGCGGACCACTGTATATGGGTTACCTGGGTGTCAGCATGATTGTCAAGAGCTTCCACAGCACGGGCAACGGTCACGCCACCACCGCGACAACCGAATCGGCCTCGCTATGGCGATCATTCAGTACCGGCACCTGGACCAACCTGCTCAACCCCAAAATTGGCGTGTTCTATATCGCAACAATCCCTCAGTTTATTCCAGAAGGCACCTCCCCGCTCGCTATGGGGCTGCTTCTATCCGCCGTTCACGCGCTCATGAGCCTGGTCTGGTTCGCCGTCATCATCGTCGGGGCGAACTCTGCGCGTCGATGGCTGGCCCATGCCCGCGCGCTTCGCATTATTGACCGGTGCGCCGGAACTGTTCTCATCGGATTTGGTGTCAAGCTCGCTCTCGAGCACCGATAGCCACACTGTGGCCGAAAGTCCATCGTGGACTCCATGCTTGTTTTCGTCCCCCAGAGGGTTTCCCAAATAGGATCGGCGACACAGTCGCCGAATGCTCGCATGGGTGGGAAATTACGCGAAAGGGACCACCCTCGTTGTGCCTGATTCATTCCACTTCTGCGGTGCCGGTTTCCAGACTTTGAGCTGATTCAATAGGTCCAGAGCGTTGTCAGAAATGATCAGTGCGGCCCGGTAAGTCGGTCGGAGAAATCCTGCATCCACGCTGGCATCGATGGCAGCTATGAGCGGGCCCCAGAAACCATCGATGTTGTACAGCGCCACGGTTTTCGTGTGGATGCCCAGTTGCTGCGAGGTCCAGACTTCAAAGAATTCCTCCATAAACGATCCCGATTCCTTAGTCAGCCAACGTACGGGCGAGCGCGGCTGCACCTTTTTGATTGGTGCGGTAGCGGAGCGTGCACCATGATCGGCTCGGGGCTGCATCCGTATTTGCGGTTCGCTCAATCGCTCGATCATTGGGGATGACATGGAAGTTTCACAAGCCCAGGCCGATGTGCGTCGCATCTACCGTGCCGGATTCCCGGGACCGGTGGTGTCCGCGGTCGTCTGGGCGGCGGCCAGCGCGGTGTTCACCTGGGGCTCCGTCAGTGCTGGCATGGCTGCGCTCTTCTTCGGCGGCATGCTGATCTTCCCGCTGAGCACTCTGCTCATGAAGATGCTGGGCGGCCCAATCGCTTTACCGAAGGGGCATCCATCAGCGGCACTACCTCTGCAGTACGCGTTCACCGTACCGTTCGGGATACTGATTGCAATCGCCCTCGGCACGTAGGAGACCGTTCTTTTCTTCCCCGCCGCACTCATCATCGTTGGAGCGCACTACCTAGTGTTCATCTCGCTGTACGGCATGCGCTTATTCGCGGTTTTGGCCGGGGTACTGATTTGGCTGGGGGTGAGCGCGTTATTCGTTGCATCAGAGCCCGGAGGCATAAGCGAATGGCTGGGTGCCGCTGTCTTTCTGCTTTTTGCAGGACTGCTGTTCCGCGTCCAAGACGGCGCACACGCAATGGTCCCGTAGGCGGTTCCGCGGGTAGGCGTCGGCGGCACCGCCATTCAGTGGCGTTGCCGCCGATGCGGGTCGGTCGCGACGTGTGCCCGCGACCGGACGTACATCAATGTAAATGAGGCACCTGCGATGAAAGTGAGCACGCCGACAATGCCACCAAAACCGATGGCTGCGCTCTGGCCAAAGTAGGCGAAAAGCCCTAGTCCAGGGAGAACGGTGCCGATACCCGCAATGATGCCCTGGGCGACGCGTGAAGTTTGCAGACGATGATCGAATATACCCAAAGCGAGAGACGCCCCAACGAGAGCGGCCAGGCTGAACAGAAGGCCAGTAACTGTGCTGAACAAGAGTTCAACCATCAGCGGCGGAGCCGCAGCCCAAGGATTTGCGAGTGCGACCGCGAGATGTGACCCGATGGCATATACAGCCGCTGAGGCCACGCCGAGACAAACCCCGAGAAGCATCGTGAGTATCACCGATCCGGGATCGCAGACTGCTGCATTCTGTCGATTGAGTGTACTCACGCGCCACCACCACCTTGCACATGCCTGCGCTTTAGTAGCCATTCCCATTCGGGGTTCAGCTTACAAGCGACATTCATGGCCAGGTCCCTCCCGAAAACGGCGGCTTCAGACCCACTTACTCCGTCCATTGCGATGTGAGCTGTTTCCAACTTGGTCGAACCAGCCAGGCCACGAAGGCACTAATCGCAAAGAGCACACCTAGCGCCATCGGAATCCACGCCTGAATTGAGGCGTCCACACCAAGACTGGCCGAAAGGACCAGTATGAGAGCGGAACTCGGTGCAACCATTACGACGAGGAAGACAAGGAACCGCGGAATAGGCCGTTTCATCGTGAGCCCGCCCGACTTGAAGCAGAAAGCTACGCAGAGAGCGCGGACAGAATGACGAACGGGGCGAACTGGGGCTCGATCTCCGGGGTGACAAACGCCGTCACGTGGGTGCCCGCTTCGACGTATTCGGTCGTCTCGATGCGGCCCTGATCGTGCAGCACCGCTATCAGATCGCCGCGGTCGTAAGGAATGAGGAGGTCGAGTTCGATCTGCGGCGTCGGCAGCAGCAGTGCCACCGCGGCCAGCACGGTTTCGATGCCCTCACCGGTTCGGGCCGAGACGAACGTCGCTTTCGCCTCGAGGCCGCGCAGCACGAGCCGGTCGTCGTCGCTGATCAGGTCACTCTTGTTGAAGACGACCAATTCGGGAATGTCCCGAGCGCCCACCTCGGAGATAACGTCGCGCACGGTCGCCAGTTGCGCAACCGGGTCGGGGTGCGATCCATCGACGACGTGCACGATGACGTCTGCGTCGGCGACTTCTTCCAGGGTCGAGCGAAACGCCTCAACCAGTTGGTGCGGCAGGTTGCGCACGAAGCCGACCGTGTCGGTGAGGGTATAGAGGCGGCCGTCGGCGGTCGTCGACTTGCGCACGGTGGCGTCGAGGGTCGCGAAAAGGGAGTTCTCGACGAGCACTCCGGCCTTGGTGATACGGTTCAGCAGGCTGGACTTGCCGGCGTTCGTGTAACCGACGATCGCGACCGAGGGAACGGTGTTGCGCTTGCGGTTGGCGCGTTTGGCCTCGCGAGCGGGTTTCATCTCAACCATCTGCTTGCGCAGCTTGGACATCCGGGTGTGGATGCGGCGACGGTCGAGTTCGATCTTGGTCTCACCGGGACCACGCGAGCCCATTCCGGCCCCGGCGCCACCGACCTGGCCACCGGCCTGGCGAGACATCGAGTCACCCCAGCCGCGCAGGCGCGGCAGCATGTAGGCCATCTGGGCCAGTTCGACCTGCGCCTTGCCCTCCCGGCTCTTGGCGTGCTGGCTGAAAATATCGAGGATCACAGCGGTGCGGTCGATGACCTTGACCTTGACCACGTCTTCGAGGGCTCGCCTCTGGCTGGGAGCGAGTTCGGTGTCGGCGATGACGGTGTCGGCGCCGAGCGCTTTGACAATGTCGGCGACTTCCTGAGCTTTGCCCTTGCCGAGGTAGGTGCTGGGGTCGGGGGTGGCTCGACGCTGCAACAAACCGTCGAGCACGGTTGCACCGGCCGTTTCGGCCAGGGCGGCCAGTTCGCGCATGGAGTTTTCGGCGTCGTCGACGGTGCCGTGGGTATAGACGCCCACCAGGACCACGTTTTCGAGGCGCAGCTGGCGATATTCCACCTCGGTGACGTCTTCAAGCTCGGTGGACAGGCCGCCGACGCGACGCAGGGCGTTACGGTCGGCACGTTCGGATTGGTCACCGTCGTGGTCGCTGCCGTCATACTCGCCGGCAGACTGCGCTTGCAAGGCCTGAGCCGATCCGCTGCGAAAGAGTGAATAGCCGGCAGCCTTGCTGTCGGCGCTGGCCAACACGCGCGCGACGACATCGTCGGCGTCAAGTGCCGGTTCTACGGGCTCGTTTTCTACTGCGTCGTTGCCGCGGGGCGCCGTTGAATCATTCATCCCATTAACCTTAGTTCAACGAAGTTGAAAGGTTCCTCTTATGTCGTCCGACCATTATTTTTCTCCGGCGCCCGGCACCGTACTGAAAACCCGCCAGATTACGGTGCAGTTGCACGGGCAAGATCATGAACTCACGACCGCCAACTCGGTGTTCAGCCCCGCCCACATCGACACCGGCACCGAGGTGCTGCTGAAGTACGCCCCCGATCCGCCCCTGACCGGGCACTTTCTAGACCTCGGCTGCGGCTGGGGCCCAATCGCGCTCCACCTCGCCCTGGCCTCCCCTGAGGCCACCGTTTGGGCCGTGGACGTGAACGAGCGCGCCCTCGACCTCGTGCGCACCAACGCCGCCACCCTCGGACTCACCAACGTCAAGGCCGTGCTCGCCGCCAACGTGCCCGCAGACATCAGCTTTCGGACCGTGTGGTCGAATCCGCCCATTCGGGTCGGCAAGGACGAACTACACGGCCTGATGCAGAATTGGCTGCCCCGCCTCGAATCAGAAGCGGATGCCTGGCTCGTCGTCCAGCGCAACCTTGGCTCCGACTCACTCCAACGTTGGCTGACTGCCGAACTCCCCGACACCTTCGAGACCACCCGTGAGGCCATCAGCAAGGGCTTCCGAGTACTCCAAGTGCACCGCAAGTAACCTCCTCCGACTCGCAACTGACCGTGACGGCGGGGCCTTCCGCGGAGTGACGAGCTTCGCGGGCTGGTAGGGCGCCGCTCACGCTTTTCGCGGAGCGCCCTGAGCACCTTGAGCACCCTGAGCACCCACGATGCTTGAGCGAGGGTCGGATGACGCCGCCACCACGGCCCCACGACCAGAAACCGCCGTCAGCCCAAATTCAGTACCCCATCAAAGACCAGTTCAGCCGGCCCCGATAGCGACACGTGCTCGCCGTCCTCCGCCGGGAACATCCGCACCCCGAGCACGCCACCGGGAACCTCGACCCGCCACTGATGCGGTGCCGCTTTCCCGGCCCAGTGCCGGGTAGCCAGAGCGGCCGCGACCGCACCGGTTCCGCACGACAACGTTTCGCCGCTCCCACGCTCGTGCACGCGCATGCGGAACCGCCCCACGCCATTGACGACGAGCGGGTCGTTCGGCACCACGAATTCGATGTTGACGCCGCCGACCGGTTCCGGGTCGAGCTGCGGGATGAAAGTGAGGTCCGCGGCATCCAGCTCGTCGTCGTCGGCGAGAGCGACGACCGTGTGCGGGTTGCCGACGTTGATGCCGAGGCCCGGACGGGCGACGGGCAGGTTCTTGGTGCGCACGAGCGGCTCGGTTCCGTCGAGCTTCCACCGGCCGAGATCGACCTGAAAACCTGACGCATTCCGCTGTACGTCGCGCACGCCGCCGCGGGTGCCGATGATGAGGGTGTCGCCGGGCAGCAGCTCGGCCAGGTTGTTTTCAATCAGGAATTTGGCGTAGACGCGGATGCCGTTTCCGCACATTTCCGAGACGGTGCCGTCGGCGTTCCAATAGTCCATGAACCACTCGGCCCCATCGTCTTCGGCGAGGGCGGCAGCACCGTCGGGTAGGTTCTGGCTGCGCACGGCACGAATGATGCCGTCAGCACCGACTCCGAACTTGCGGTCGCACACCGCACGAATCTGCGCCGGCGTCAGTTCCAATTTTCCGTCGGGATCAGCGAACATCACGAAATCGTTACCCGTACCGTGGCCCTTGGTGAAGTTCAGAGTGATGCCCATGCCGCCAGTTTACGGGGCGGTCGCTGGATGCTGTGCAGTCAAAACGCCCCGGTCGACGTGCGCGAGCGCGTCATCGGCCCGGTCGCGCGCGTCGGATTCGATCCAGTGCGTCTGGGCATAGCGTTTGAACCAGCTCACCTGTCGGCGGGCATACCGGCGAGTGAGTTGCTGAGTTGCCTCGATTGCCTCGGCCTGGCTGAGCGTTCCATGTACCTGGCCGAGCGCCTGGGCGTAGCCAATGGCACGGCTCGCCGTCACGCCGTTCTCGATGCCGTCCGCGAGCAGGCAGCGAGCTTCATCGACGATGCCGGTCGTCCACATCCGCTCGACTCGGGCGTCGAGCCGAGGGGTGAGTTCTTCGCGCGGGGTGCGGAGGCCAAGCAAGATGCTGGGGCGCCAAAAGACTGGCTCGTCCGGGAGCGCGGCCAGGTGCGGGGCGCCGGTCAGTTCGACAATTTCCAGCGCCCGCACGAGACGGCGGCCGTTGCTTGGGCCGATGCGCTGCGCAGCCTGCGGATCGACGGCCTGCAGCCGGGTATACATCAGGCCGGGTCCAACGTCGATCAACTCCGCTTCGAGCCGGGCGCGAAGCTCCGGTTCAGTACCGGGAAACCGAAAGTCGAACACGACCGAGGAGACATACAATCCTGAACCGCCGACCAGGATCGGCACGGCGCCACGCGCGATGATCTCGGCGACCGCTGCACGGGCATCCGTTTGGTAATTGCTCACGGTTGCCTCGGCGGTCACCTCGAGCACATCGAGCAGGTGGTGCGGAATGCCGCGGCGTTCGGCGAGGGTGAGTTTTGCCGTGCCGATGTCCATGCCGCGGTAGAGCTGCATGGCATCGGCGTTGACGATTTCAGTCGGCTGGCCGCGCTCAATCAGCCGCTCGGCCAGGTCAAGTGACAACTCAGACTTGCCGGTGCCGGTCGATCCGACGATCGCAATCAGCATCGGCGACGCGGCTGACCCCAATGTTTCGGGTGGCACGAGGCTTTCAGGCGACACCGTTCCTAGCGCTCGTCGTCGTTCACGTTGTAGATGGGAATGGTGCTCGAGTGGCTCTCGACTCGCAGGCCGATGGTTGGCAGGCCCAGCGAGACCGGACCAGTACCGCCGCCTGCTCCACCGTGTGATGGAACGCCGCAGGATTCTGCTTCCAGTCGGTCCCAGGCATCGCCTGCACGGGTGGAACGGATGCGGAGGGGCGCGCCGTCGGTCGAGTCGGCGATGAGGTGGAACGGTGCGGCCTGGGTGACGACAACGGTGACCACGTCGCCGGGACGCGGACGCGGCGAACCGGCCGGCACGTCGAAGTGCACGAGCCGGCTGTCGGGGGCGCGCCCGCTGAGGCGATGGGTCTCGCTGTCCTTGCGGCCACCATTAGCGACGAGCAGTTCAACCTCGCGGCCGATGATGGCCTGGTTTTCTTCGAGGGAGATACGTTCCTGCAGTGCGGCGAGACGCTCGTAGCGGTCTTGCACGATGGCCTTGGGAATCTGGTCGGCCATCGTTGCGGCCGGGGTCCCCGGACGAATCGAGTACTGAAAGGTAAACGCAGTGGCAAAGCGAGCCTGTTCGACGACCCGCAGGGTCTCTTGAAAGTCTTCCTCGGTTTCGCCGGGGAAGCCGACGATGATGTCCGTGCTGATGGCGGCGTGTGGCATCTGTGCACGCACGCGGTCGAGGATTCCGAGGAACTTCGCCGAGCGGTAGGAGCGACGCATCGACTTGAGGATGTGGTCGGACCCGGACTGCAACGGCATGTGCAGCTGGGGCATGACGGAGGGCGTCTCCGCCATGGCGTCAATGACGTCGTCGGTGAACGCGGCTGGATGCGGGCTGGTGAAGCGGATGCGCTCCAGCCCCTCGATCTTTCCGGCCGCGCGCAGCAGCTTGCCGAAGGCGAGGCGGTCGCCGAACTCAACGCCGTAGGAGTTGACGTTCTGCCCAAGCAGGGTGACCTCGATGGCGCCGTCGTCGACGAGGGCTTGGATCTCGGCGAGGATCTCGCCTGGACGGCGATCTTTTTCTTTGCCGCGCAGAGCGGGCACGATGCAGAAGGTGCAGGTGTTGTTGCAACCGACCGAAATGGAGACCCAGCCGCTGTAGCTGGAGTCACGTTTGGTCGGCAGGGTGGATGGGAAAGTTTCGAGCGACTCGAGAATCTCGAGCTGCGCCTCGCCGTTATGGCGGGCCCGCTCGAGCAGGCTCGGAAGAGAGCCCATGTTGTGCGTTCCGAAAACGACGTCCACCCAGGGCGCCTTCTCGAGGATGGTGTTCTTGTCCTTCTGCGCGAGGCAGCCGCCGACGGCGATTTGCATGCCCTCATGCTTGCGCTTGACTGAGGCCAGGTAACCGAGGTTGCCGTAGAGCTTGTTGTCGGCGTTCTCGCGCACGGCGCAGGTGTTGATCACGACGATGTCGGCCTCGCCACCGTTCGCCGACACGTAGCCGGCGGCTTCGAGCGAGCCGCTCAAGCGCTCGGAATCGTGCACGTTCATCTGGCAGCCAAAGGTGCGTACCTCATAGGTGCGCGCACGCCCCGAGGCGTCGATCGCAGCTACCGAGGGGGTGATCACGGTTCGGCGGGCAAGTGCGGGGGCGACGATACTCATAGTGGGTATAGTTTACGCGAGCAATTCGGTGTGTGCGCCGTGTACGACGCCCGGTCAGGAATAACGAGCGGAAATATCAGCGGAAGCGCACACGCGAGCCGTCACCGCCACCGCGGCTGTCCATTGCGGCTTTGACCGCCACTCGTACTGCGGCCGACCCATAACCCTTGCGCATGAGAAACCCGGTGAGTCGGCGGTCGATGGTCTGATCGTTAAAGCGTTCCATCTGACCAATACGCTTGGTGGCCAGGTCGATGGCGCGTTCGGCTTCGTCGTCGGGAAGCTCCTCGAGTTTGTCCATCATGACGCCCGGATCGAGCTTGCGCCGACGCATTTCAGCCTCGACAGCGGTGCGACCGAGACCCTTGCGCACGTTGTGGCTGTGGATGATCTGATCGGCGAGCTTGGCTTCATCGAGGTATTGCAGCTGAATGAACTTCTCTATGATCTCGCTCGCCTCGCCGGAGTCGACCCCGCTGCCGTTCAACACAAGCAAGGCCTCGACGATGGAAAGTGAGCGGCCCCGGAGCCGGTGCAACAGCACCTTCTCGGCCCGCTCACGCTGGTCGAGCGCATCAGCGTCGGTTTCAGCGTCGGTCTCAGCGTCGGCTTCAGCTTCAGCGACGGGTTCCGCGGGCCCTGTTTGCAGTGGAGACCGGCGCTTCATTCCCGGGGCCGCGCCGGGCAGGTAGGTCACGGGAGCCAAACCGGCGTCTGCACGTTCTGCTGCGTCATTCTTGGGTTCGAAGTGAACCATTCCCGTGACCTGCCTTTCGTTGTCGTGCGGTGGTGTCGGTTAGGCGCTCTTGCGCGCTACCGGTGCCTTGGTGGCAACCGGACCACCATCGAGCATCGCCGCGGCATCCGCTTCTGCCTTGGCCTTCGCTTCGGCCTCGGCGACAATGGCCGCAGCGGCCTTCTCGGCGGCCTTGGCCGCGATGCCCTCCGGGCCGATGCCGAGCTTGATCAGAATCTTACTTTCGATCTCGTTGGCCATCTCGGGGTGCTTGAGCAGGAAATTGCGCGAGTTCTCTTTACCCTGGCCGAGCTGGTCGCCGTCGTAGGTGTACCAAGCACCGGACTTCTTGACGATGCCCTGGTCTACTCCGAAGTCGATCAGGCTGCCTTCGCGAGAGATTCCGATGCCGTAGATAATGTCAAACTCGGCCTGCTTGAAGGGCGGTGCCATCTTGTTCTTGACGACCTTGACCCGGGTGCGGTTACCGATGGCTTCGGTTCCTTCTTTGAGGGTTTCAATGCGACGAATGTCGAGGCGCACCGAGGCGTAGAACTTGAGTGCTTTACCGCCCGAAGTGGTCTCAGGACTGCCGAAGAAGACGCCGATCTTTTCACGCAGCTGGTTGATGAAGATCATGGTGGTGTTGGTCTGGCTCAAACCACCGGTGAGCTTGCGGAGCGCCTGCGACATGAGACGAGCCTGGAGGCCGACGTGGGAGTCACCCATCTCGCCTTCGATCTCGGCACGCGGCACGAGGGCAGCAACCGAGTCAACAACGATGAGGTCGATGGACCCGCTTCGCACGAGCATGTCAGCAATTTCAAGGGCTTGCTCGCCCGTGTCGGGCTGCGAGACCAAAAGAGCATCGATGTCAACGCCGAGTTTCTTGGCGTATTCCGGGTCGAGGGCGTGCTCCGCGTCGATGAACGCGGCGATGCCACCATTCTTCTGCGCGTTCGCGATGGCGTGCAGGGTGAGCGTGGTCTTACCCGAGGATTCCGGACCGTAGATCTCCACGATGCGGCCACGCGGCAGTCCGCCTACGCCGAGTGCGACGTCCAGGGCAATCGACCCAGTCGAAATGGTTTCAACGGGGGCACGCTCGTCGCTGCCGAGGCGCATGACCGAGCCTTTGCCGAACTGACGGTCGATTTGCGCGAGGGCGGTTTCGAGGGCCTTCTCACGGTCCGCTTGTGATGCCATGGTCTTCTTCTCCTGGGTTCTGCACGATCGCTAGCTTTGAACGGAGCTTCGGGACGTGCACGGTGGCGCCTATAGGCTGTCGGCCCGCTCATCGGGAGGACCCCGATGCCTGTTTCGACAAGGCAATCGCCGACTTTCTCTGACAAATTCGACTGTACGCCGCACCTCCGACATTGGCCGGGAACGCGATCGAACGGTGAACAATCTGTCAGATTGTCTGCTGTGAAGGAGCCTATCAATCCCGAATAGGTATTCGAGCATTTTCGAGAGTATTTTCTGCCGTGTCGAAATGTCCGCCGAACCCAACGCTCGAGTCTGCCAACGGCACTCGGTCCAGAACCAATCGGCTGGTGCTTTACTGGCGAGGCGCGGGGATTCCGGCACCGTACCAGCGACTGCGCGGCACATCGACCTCTACGCAGAGCGCTAGCCAGACGTCGCGAGCGGGTACGCCGGCGGCAATGGCTTGGTCGGCCGTACGCCCGCCCAGAGGCGTGAGCACCAGGTCGCGTGTCAGTACACGCCCGTAGGCTTCACCGAACTCGAGCTTCAGTGCCGTGCGAAATTCACTCAACCGCATGATACTCCCCTGGATGGCACTGGCTCACAGCACTCCTGACAGACAACCACCGCCGACACGAGGTGTCGGCGGTGGTGTTTTGTAATCGACTGCGCGAGGGCGACTAGCGCACCATCAAATTGGAATCGAACGTGGTGACGAAGTCCTCTGGCACCGTGTCGGGGAATTGGTCCATTCCCTCGATGACAGCGAGACGGTCACCAACTTCACGCATGATGACCGAAATCGGAGTCTCCAGTGCATCGGCCACTGACGCAAGAATCTCCGAAGAGGCTTCTTTCTGTCCACGTTCTACCTCACTGAGGTAGCCGAGCGCGACGCTGGCTTTGCTTGCGACCTGACGCAGGGTACGCCCCTTTTGCAGGCGGAAGTCCCTGAGCACATCGCCGATTTCCTGACGAACAAGAATCATCGGAACCTCCTTCTTATGCCTAATAATGTGAACCCAAACTATCGGACTCCCAGTTGGTGCCAACACTACGTCATTCATCTGACAAGCTGACACTAACCGAGAAACATTGGGCTTTGCTTGTGAGTGCCTTCGATGTAACCAGCCCGTAACACGAACTATTCCGCGTCATCCTGGGCTATCAGCGCACGCACAGCAACGACGGCCTGGCGCACTGTTTCGGCGCGAACCTCGGCCCGGTCCCCCTCGAGTTGCAGTGGAACGGCCCAGGAGCCCGTGCCCTTGGAGAGTCCGATATACACAGTTCCGGCCGGGTGGCCGCCGTCCGGGCCCGGTCCGGCCACGCCGGTGGTGGACACACCCACGTCAGCCCGCACGTCGTTCACGGCGAGGAGTGTGCGTACCCCGACTGCCATCTGCTTGGCCACGTCAGCGTGCACGGGGCCGTGCACGTTGAGCACACTACTGTCGACCTGAAGCAGGCTCCGTTTGAGGTCCGAGTCGTAGGCGACGACTCCCCCGCGCACCACTACGGATGCCCCGGGAATGCGCACGAGTTCGGCTACGAGCAGCCCGCCGGTCAGTGACTCGGCGACCGCAATTGTGAGGTGCCGGGCGGTGAGCTGCGCGATCAACTCCGCCGTAGCATCCACTTGCAGATCTCTCGGAACGTTGCAGGCGCGAAGGGTGCCGTCGGGAAGATCGATCGAATCGGCCGGGTCAGGCATCGTCGTGTTTGCGCAGTCGCCAGGCCGAGAGCAGGTAGTCGAGGCCGGTCACCACTGTGAGGATCAGGGTGATGGTCATAGTGGCCGTGTTGAGCCAGTGCACCCACTCGCCGAAGACCAGCCAAAACGGCAGCAGCGCGAGCGAGATCGACACCGACTGGGACACGGTTTTGAGTTTGCCGCCGCGGCTGGCCGGGATGACCCGGTCGCGCAGCATGACGAATCGGAACACGGTGATGCCGATTTCGCGCACCAGGATGACGATGGTCACCCACCAGGGCAACTCGCCGAGGATGGATAGGCAGACCAGGGCGCCGCCGGTGAGGATCTTGTCGGCGATCGGGTCGAGGATCTTGCCGAGGTCGGTGACGAGGTTTTGGCGGCGGGCGATCATTCCGTCGATTCCGTCGGTGGCGATCGCGATGATGAACAGCACCGCGGCTGCCCAGCGCAGAGCGTCGTGTGGGCCATTGGCGGCCAGCAGCATCCAAATGAACACGGGGGCGAGCAGGATACGCACGACCGTGATCAGGTTGGGCAGGTTCCAGTTGCTCGGGCGGACGACGGATGCTTGCGGTGATGCCATGGCTCAGTCCCTGCCCGTTAGTTTCCAGGCATCCTCGTCGTCTTCGGTGCCGTCCACCTCAGGATACCCCTGCGACATTTTCTCCACCGGGTCGTCGGCGTAGCGCGGATCGGACGCCGTGGCTGCACGGGAATCGTCGGATTGAGCCTTGAGCGCGTGCTGTTCATCGTCGGAGCCGCGCAGTCGTGCAAGCACGCTCGGCAACTGTTCAGCGTTGACGAGCACGTCGCGCGCCTTGGACCCCTCGGACGGGCCAACGATTTCGCGGGATTCGAGCAGGTCCATCAGACGGCCGGCCTTGGCGAAACCGACGCGCAGCTTGCGCTGCAGCATGGACGTAGACCCGAACTGGGTGGAGACGACGAGTTCGGCCGCGGCGAGCAACACCTCGAGGTCGTCGCCGATATCGGAGTCGATCTCCTTGCGCGGGGCGACCATGGAGACATCGGGCCGGTAGTCGGGCCTGGCCTGCATGGTGACGTGCTTGACGACCTTTTCGATCTCGCCTTCGGTGACCCAGGCGCCCTGCACGCGCACGGCCTTAGAGGCCCCCATCGGCAGGAACAGTGCGTCGCCCTGGCCGATGAGCTTGTCGGCGCCGGGCTGGTCGAGGATGACCCGGGAGTCGGTGACGCTCGTCACGGCGAAGGCGAGCCGGGAGGGCACGTTGGCTTTGATCAGCCCGGTGACGACGTCGACGCTCGGACGCTGCGTGGCGAGCACGAGGTGAATGCCGGAGGCGCGCGCGAGCTGAGTGATGCGCACAATCGAGTCTTCGACGTCGCGCGGAGCAACCATCATCAGGTCGGCAAGCTCGTCGACAACAACCAGCAGGTACGGGTAAGGCTTGAGCTTGCGTTCGCTGCCGACCGGCAGCACAATCTCCTCGTTAACGACGGCCTTGTTGAAATCGTCGATGTGGCGAAAGCCGAAGCTGGCGAGGTCGTCGTAGCGCATGTCCATCTCTTTCACGACCCACTGCAGCGCTTCGGCCGCTTTCTTCGGGTTCGTGATGATGGGCGTGATCAGGTGCGGCACGCCGGCATACGCGGCGAGCTCGACCCGTTTCGGGTCAATCAGCACCATGCGCACGTCACTTGGCTTCGCGCGCATGAGCAGGCTCGTGATCATGGAGTTGACGAAGCTCGACTTGCCAGAACCAGTAGAGCCGGCCACGAGCAGGTGGGGCATTTTCGCGAGGTTGGCGATGACGAAGCCACCGCCGACGTCTTTGCCGACGCCGATGGTCATCGGGTGGGTGGCGTTGGTGGCGGTGCTCGATCGCAGCACGTCGCCGAGGGTGACGATTTCACGATCGATGTTGGGGATCTCGATACCGATGGCACTCTTGCCGGGAATCGGCGAGAGAATGCGCACCTCGTTGGAGGCGACCGCGTAGGAGAGGTTCTTACTCAGGGCGGTGACTCGCTCGACCTTGACGCCCGGGCCGAGTTCGATCTCGTACTGGGTGACCGTTGGACCACGGGAGAACCCGGTGACCTTGGCATCGACCTGGAACTGGCGCAGCACCTCCGTGATCGATTTGACCACGTCGTCGTTGGCAGCCGAGCGAGCCTTGGCTGGCGGCCCGGCCGTCAAAGTGGATGCCGCCGGCACGAGATACGGAATGGCCGGGTGGGGATCGACTGAAGCGAGGGGAGGCAGGGTCGCACCGTCGGCATCCACTGCCTGGCTCAGTTCGGGGAAGACATCGTCGAAGCCGGAAAGGACTTCGGTGTGGCCAGCCGGGTCGTCGGAGTGCAGGCCGGTGGACGGTTCACCGGCGAGGTCGACCTCGCCGGTGAACCGTTTGACGGCGAGCTCGGCCTTGCGCAGGTCTTCGAGCACCTCGGTGCCGTAGTGGTCGCGTTCGGGCGGCGCGGTGTGGTCGGTAACCTCCGATTCGATGGCGCTGTCGAAACCGCCGCGGGACGAATTGCCGCCGAGAAGCACGCTGAGCGGGTCGGCCTCAAGCGGACCAGGTTTGGATTCGGTCGACAATGCGCTGCCGAAGTCAGGGTCTTCCTCGCGCTTGCTGTTGTTTCGGCGCCACCACGGCAATGCGCCTTCTTGGCCGTCTTCGTCGTCGACACCGTCGAGTTCGACCTGAGCGGTCTTGCCCGATTTAGCACCCTTGCTCGCGGCCGCGCGTTCTTCGTCGTCGGTCAGTTGCGCGCCGAACAGCCAGTCGTAGAGCTCGCGGGAACGCTGACCGATGCGATTCGGCGGCGTTTTGGTGATGATGAACAAACTCAGCAGCAACAACAGAATGACGACGATCGTGGCGCCGATCGACGTGGTCAGCAGGATCAGCGGGGCGGCAATCATCCACCCGATCACCCCGCCGGCCAGCGCGAGGGCTGGCATGCCGTCCTGCGGCTCTGGCTGCACACCGAAGATGTGGCAGAGGCCCGAAATGGTCACGAGGAGAAGGCTGAGCCCGATGCCGATGCGACCGTTGTCGTGAACGGAACTGGGTTTGCGAAACAGCCAGACGGAAAACAGAAGCAGGATGACCGGCAGGGCGAAGGCGACCCGGCCGAACAATCCGCCGAAGGTGTATGCGTCGAGCTGCTGCGCCACGACGTCGTTGATGAGGAACCATTCAACGACGGCTCCCGAGATGGCGAGCAGTACGAGAAAGAACGGCAGTCCATCGCGGCGTTCATCTTTCGAGAGCTTTTCGGGGCCGAGGGCGCGGGCGGCGCCGCCGGTGAGGTGGGCCAGACCCATCCAGGCACGGGCACCGAGGCTCGGTTTCACGTCGACGGCGGTGAACCTGACGGTTTTCTGTGCGGCGGTCGCGCCGGCCCCGCGGGTTGCCGGTTTGCGCGCCGGAGCGCCCTTCGCTGCCGGGGTGCGGGCACGCCCGGACGACTTAGTGCTCGTAGCCATGGAATAACGCTACCAAGCAGCACCGACATTCGGCCGACCCCACGCCCACGGCCTCGGTGACTAGCATGCGAAGGCCGTCCGGCGGCATCCGCTCAATGTCAATAGCGGATGGCGTCGATAACCTTTACCCGCACCGCCACCAGCGCGGGGATCAGCCCGGCCAGGGCGCCGACGACCGTCGCGCAGACCAAGCCGACGACGGCCGCTTCGACCGGGAACGGGGGAAAATCGGTGACCTGGCCCTGGCTGATGAAGTCTTCAACGAGCGGGCTCTTGACGATGAGCACGGCGGCGATCACCCCGACAATTCCGGCGACAACTGTCGCGACGACGCTTTCCATCATGACCGCGAAGAACACCCGGGCAGCGGTTGCACCGAAGCTGCGCCGAATGCCAATCTCCCGAATGCGCTGCTTGAGGGTGACCAGAGCGATGTTGACCAGGCCGAGGGCACCGAGAAGCAGCACGAGTCCGGCGATGGCGCCGACGGTGAGCTTGAGCGAAAGGTACGGGTCGCCGTCCATGTACGCCGCGTAGTCCTGCCGGTTCACCTGAACGGATGCCTCAGCGCCAAGAGCGCCCTGCACGTCACGTTGCAGGGCGGTCACTAGCTGTTCGGACACGTCGACCGGCACCCACAGCTCGTAGGACGGTGGTCCGAATTGCAGGTTCGGGTCGGTGACGACGGGCGTAATGGCGGTGAGCGCATCGGCGAGCATGTACATGGCAGGTTCGGTCTCCCACGAGAGTGCAGGGTAGACACCGGTTACGACGGCTGTCGTAGTGCGTTCGCCCACCAGGGTCGCAGTTGGATGAGTGCGCAGGTCGGGTCGGCCAAGGCGGTCCCAGAAGATGGAGTTGACCAGCACGGCTGGCGCGAGCCTGGCCTGGTCTTCGTCGGTAAACCAAACGCCCTTCTCGAGGGTAATGCGGTGCATGGTGCCGTAGGGCAGATCGACGCCGACGGTCTGCACCGGGACAGCGCCGTCGGCGAATTGCACCGTCTGGCTAGTGTTGACCACCCGGCTGGCGTAGTCGATTTGGTAGCGTTCGAGCGCCGTGCGCCAGATTTCGGGCATTTTAGTCGGGGTGGAGCCGTCGTTCGTCGAGGCGAATAAGGAGAGGCTGGCGGCGCGACCCCCCGACCGCTCGCTCGATTCGAGGGTCGCCTGCTGGGCGACCGCGCCGAGTCCGACGACGGTTGTGATGGCGCAGACGGCGACGGCCACGCCGATCAGTGAAAGCATGACGCGGGTCTTGTGGATTCTCACCTCCTGCCAGGCTTCGATGACGGAGCCAACCAGATTGCTCGCGACACGCTTCATGCCGGCACCGCGCTTATGACCTGGAGCACGCCGTGGTCGAGCCGCAGATGCCGGGAGGCTCGGGCGGCGATGGCCGGGTCGTGCGTGATGGTGACGAGCGCTGCCCCGGATTCGGCGGCGACGTCGTCGATGAGATCCATCACCGTTTCCCCGGTTTCAAGGTCGAGTGCTCCGGTGGGTTCGTCGGCGAGAATCAACCGTGGACCGCGTACCAGCGAGCGGGCGATCGCCACGCGCTGCTGCTCGCCGCCGCTCAATCGGTCGGGCAGTGAACCGAGCCGGTCGCCGAGGCCGACCCGTTCGAGCATCTCGGTGGCGATTCGGGCGCGCTGCCAGAACTGACGACCTTCCGCGTAGAGCAGCGGAGTCATCACGTTTTCAAGGGCGGTGCGGCCCTGCAGCAGATTGAACTGTTGAAAGATGAAGCCGACCGCACGACCGCGCAACCGGTCCCGGGCGCCGGAGGACAGCGAATGCACCGGGCGGTCTTCGAACAGCATTGTGCCACTCGTAGGGTTGTCGAGCAGCCCGAGCAGGTTGAGCAGGGTGGTTTTGCCCGAGCCTGACCGGCCCACGATCGAGACGCGGTCGCCGATATCGACATCGAGGTCGATGCTGGAGAGAATCGTCAGCGGCGGCGCATCGATGAGCTGCACGGTGCGGGTGACTCCCTCAAGGTGCAGCAGGGTCATTTCGAGATCCCGAAGCTGGAGATGCTCGGGCCGAAACAGACCTCGCTGCCGTCCGGCTGCAACTCGCAGCCCGTTTCTCCACCGGCAACGGCGCCCGGCACGAATTGGTTGATCAGGTCGCCCTCGACCAGCCCGTCGATCACCTGCACGTTGACGCCGTCGGTCATGCCGAGCGTGACCGGGCGTTCCTCGGTGCCGCCGTCGACCAGCACGAACCAGACGACGCCGGTTTCGGCCGAGCCCTCGACGGCGGTGGTCGGCACGACCAACACGTTTTCGGCCAGGCCCGCGGCGATGGTGAGCTGTGCGGCGAGGCCGGCGAACACGGTCACCTCGGTCGGTATGGCGCAGCTGACGGTAGTACCGCCCGTGCCTGCTTCGCCGCCCACACCCCCGTCGCCACCGGCCGATTCCCCCGCTAGCGGGGTGGTGATGGTCAGGCCGGTACAGGTGAACGGAGCCGGCCCATTCGTGATCGCAACGGATGCTTCGGTCGGCTTGGTCAGCAGCCGATACTGCTGCTCGGGGCTGAGTGCGCCGCTCACCGAGAAGCTCGGCGGCGCAACCTGTCCGGTAGCATCACCGACGGCCACGCTCTGACCGGGGATCACGGTGAGCGAGCTCAGGATTCCGGTGATCGGCGCGAGGACTTTAACGAAGGTGACCACTGGTTTCGGCTGGGTAATGGTCACGTTGCCATCGGCATCCGTTGCTTCGACCGGGTCCTTGATTGTCTCAACTCGGATGTCGTAGATCTTGTCGTTTTTGTTCACGGTCTGACCGGCCGCGATGAATATTTCGTCGACCGTTCCGATAGCGGTCGCTTTTACGGCCACGGCCGGGTCGGCGCTGACCGTTCCCGGCAGGGTGACATCGTTGCTGATCGTGCCGAGGGCCACCGGAATTTGCGGCTCAACGACGACGCCGGTCGGTTCGGCCGGGTTGCTGTCGGCCGCGGTGTCTGGGTAGAAGGCGAGCTTGACCAGGGCTACGGCGATAGCTGCTATGACGATCAGACGAAGGATGGGAAAGACCCATTGGCGTGCAATGTTCACGAGACTCCCCACGCGGCCGACCCGACGTGGTCAAGCTCGATGGGCTGATCCTAGCGTTTTGTGGGTCTGACGTGTCGCGGCCAGGGGGGCGCACGGCACCAGTTGAGGTTTGTGGCCCCCTACGAACGGGTGCAGCGAACGCCAACGAGTACCGTGAGCACGATCAACGCTTTAGCGGGTGGTGCCAGCGACCTTGGGGAGCGATCCGCCGGCGGCCGCGTTACGGTCCGGACGAAAGTTTGAGAAGTCCACGCCGGGGATGTCCTGCACGAGCGAGAGTTCATCCTCGATCTGGGCCGCTTCGGAGTCCTCCGGGCCGACCAGGGGCAGGCGCACCCGCGGGCTGCCGATGCGCCCGAGGCCGTGCAAAATGTACTTCACCGCAACGGTGCCTGGAACGTGCGTCATCACGGCGCGCACGAGCGGTTCGAGCTGTTGATGTGCGGCGGTCGCGACCTTGAGGTCGCCACGGTTGACCGCGTCGACCATGTGCCGGTACGGAGTCGCTGTGATGTTGCCGGTGACGCCGATGAGCCCGGTCGCGCCGATGGACAGGTGGGCCAGCACGTTGGGATCGTCGCCGGAGAAGTACATCAGGTCGGTCTGGTTGAGCACTCGGCTGACCTGGGCGAAGTCGCCCTTGGCGTCCTTGATGGCCAGAATATTGGGGTGCTTCGCCGCACGCAGGATGGTCTCGTAGGCAATCGCGACGCCGGTGCGCCCGGGAATGTCGTACAGAATGACCGGAAGGTCGGTGGCATCCGCGATCATGCGGAAATGGGTGAGGATACCGGCCTGGGTCGGCTTGTTGTAGTACGGCGTGACGATCATATTGCCGTCCGCACCGGCTTTTTCGCTCTGTCGGGCCAGCTGCATAGCGTGCGCGGTCTCGTTGGAGCCACCGCCGGTGATGATCTTGGCGCGACCGTTGGCGACCGACTTGCCGACCTCGACCAGGCGAATCTTCTCGGGGTCGGTCAGTGTGCTGGTCTCACCGGTCGTGCCCGTCACGACGATGCCATCGGCTCCGGCGTTGATGACGTCGTCGATGTGCTTCTCCACCCCGACCCAGTCCACTTCGCCATCAAAGGTAAACGGGGTGACCAGTGCGACCAGCACCTGGCCAAAGGGATTCGTAGAGGTAGACACGAGCTACAGGTTATCGTCTCCGCGCCCTTCGCTCTGCGAGAGCGCAAAAAGTGCCCGTGTGAACCAGTCAAACGGGCACTTCTCAACGAAATGCTGTTACGGAGAGACGCGACCGTTCATATTGAAGGACGCATGGGTCAGGGGCATCAGAGCCTCGAAGTGCGTCTCCATCTGCTCGGCACACATCTCGATTTCACGCTGCGGGAAGGACGGGAACTGACTCCCCGCGCGCTTGGTGCGCAGGCTGAGGAAGTTCATCAGCGACCGGGCGTTGAGCGTGACGTACATCGAGGAGTAAATGTTCAGCGGCAGCACGATGCGGGCGACCTCGCGCGCGACGCCGGCTTCGAGCATCCGCTGATATGCCTCATAGGCGTGAATCGCGGCGGCACGAGTCTGCTGCTGCACCAACGCGGTCTGTTCGGCGGTTCCAGGCAGAAAGTCGTAGGCACCGGCCTTGCCGACCTGCACGAGGTTGCGCTCATTGGAGGGTACGTAGAACACCGGGCCCAGCTCCCGGTAGCGGCCCGATTCTTCGTTGTAGGAGGCGATGCGGTGCCGCATGAACTCGCGGAACACAAAGATGGGCGCGCGCACGTAGAACGTCATCGAGTTGTGTTCGAACGGCGAGCCGTGGCGGTCGCGCATGAGGTAGTTGATCAGGCCACGGTCGCGTTTCTCGTCGGTCTCGCTCTCGGAACCCTCGAGCTGACTCTGCTCCAGGGTCAGCTCCCCTAGGGTCGATACCCGGGCGGCAAACAGCACATCGGAGTCGTGGGCGCTCGCGCGTACAAGTTCGACGGTCATTTCCGATCGAAATTCAATTTCAGGGCGGGGCTCTTGTTCGGCGGTATCAGACACTGGTTCAGGTTAGTCGCATCCACCGCAGGTCTGAGCCGGGCCACACCGTGAGCGCGCGTAATCTCTCGTCACACTGCAAGATGCACAGCACGTCGGCGTAGCGTTGCAAACATGAATCCCCTCGAAGCGCTCGGCCTGCTGTTGGCGTTGCTGGCCGGCACGACCGTGCTTGGTCTTCTCTGGCGGGCCCGGCAGGGTCGCGTCACCCAGATTTCCGGCCAAATCATCAGGCAAGCGGATGTCGCGGCCACGACCCCCTTCGGCGCTGCGGCGACCCTATTGCAGTTTTCAACCGAGTTGTGCGCCCGCTGCCCGGGCACCCGCCGCCTGCTGGGCGCCGTGGCGGATTCCCGCCCCGGCGTCGTGCACGTCGACGTGGATCTCACCCACCGCGCGGATTTGGCGAACCGGTACTCCATTTTGCAAACGCCCACGACCCTGATTCTCGACGGAGCCGGACGGGTGCGTGCCCGCGTGGGTGGCGCGCCGAACCGCGCCGCCATCGCCGCTGCCCTTGACGATTTCGAGCCCGGTTCGCGTCGTTCTACAACCCTCGGGAGTTCCTATGTCAACCGCTGATTCGCCGATCACGACGCTACCCAGGGCGCGCCCACGGCTCGATCCGCGAGGGCCCAGGTTCGGTGCGGCGATCACCGCCGTGCTACTGCTCGCTGTGGTCTTTCTGTCGCTGACCGGGGCATCCGTTGCCGCAGTGATCTTGCTGTCGGTACTGACCGGACTATTCGCATGGGGCGCGGTGGCCGGAGCCGGTCGGCATCCGTATGGCGTGCTGTTCAAGAAATTCGTGCGACCCCGCCTTGCTCCCCCGGCCGAACTCGAGGATGCTGCTGCACCGACCTTTGCCCAGGGCGTCGGCCTCGCGGTCACGCTCGTCGGCGTGGCCCTCGGGCTGGCCGGAGTGCCCGGCGCGGTCGGCATCGCGGCGGCGGCAGCCTTCGTTGCGGCCTTTCTCAACGCCGTGTTTGATTACTGCCTCGGCTGCCAGATCTATTTGCTGCTCGTGCGCTTCGGCCTGCTAAACCGGGGCGCGCGAGTCAGCGGAGCCTGACCCCTCGACTGAGAGCGTTTCGGGATCGGGTTCGAACGTGAGCTGGGCGTGTCGGGCTGGCTCTCAGGAAGTTCCCAGACGGGACAGGTTCGCCGGACAGGTCTGACGGATAGGGTGGAATTCAATCACCTGGAGGTAACACCATGCCCACGACACTCACGAGTGAAGCAACCACCGTCTGGACCGGCGATCTTCCGACCGGTGCCGGAACCATCACCCTCGATTCCTCGCATACCGCGGAATTCTCAGTGAATTGGAAGGCGCGCGCCGAAGGGGTATCGAACACCACCAACCCCGAGGAATTGCTTGGCGCCGCTCACGCAGCGTGCTTCTCCATGGCCCTCGCCAACGCCCTCGGCTCGGCCGGCCACACCCCCGAGAGTATCCAGACCACTGCCGCTGTCACCTTTGCGGCCGGCACCGGCGTCATCGGCAGCCACCTGCTGGTCAGCGCGAAGATTCCCGGTCTGACCGAGGCAGAGTTCGAAACGTTTGCCCAGGACGCCAAGGAGAACTGCCCGATTTCGAAGGCGCTCGCCGGCATTCCGATCACCATTGAAGCCGAGTTGGCCTAGGCCCACGCCATGCGCGTTCTGATCGCCGGGGCATCCGGTCTCATCGGTAGTGAGCTCAGCCGCCAGGTCGCAGCTGCCGGCCACACCCCGGTGCGGCTGGTGCGACGCGAGGCTCTCGGCACCAACGAGATTCGTTGGGACCCGGCCGCGCTGGTTCTGGATCCGAGGGTGCTCGACGACATCGATGCCGTCATCAACCTGTCCGGGGCGTCGCTCGCGCGGCTGCCTTGGACAAGCGGGTATCGCCAGGAGATCCTCCGATCCCGTCTGCACGCCACGCGCACGCTGACCGACGCGCTGCGTCGGTCAGCGAACCCGCCGAACATTCTGCTGAACGGCTCTGCGGTGGGGGTCTATGGGAATCGGCCTGGGGAAGAGCTGACTGAGGCATCGGCTGTCGGCACCGATTTTCTCGCCGAGGTGGTCACGAGCTGGGAAGCCGAGGCACAGCTCGCACCCGAACCGACGCGCGTCGTCACCCTGCGTACCGGTCTTGTTTTGGCCAAGGCCGGGGCTCTCAAACCCGTGCTACCGCTGGCCAAACTCGGCCTCGCCGGCCCCCTCGGTGGCGGAATGCAACACTGGGCCTGGATCAGCCTGCACGACGAGGCCGCGGCCATCGTGCACCTATTGACTTCTACTCTGTCCGGCCCGGTGAACTTGGTCGGGCCGACCCCTGCGACGGCCAACGATATCATCAGCACTCTCGCCGCGGCTCTGCACCGGCCATTCCTGCTGCCGATACCGAAATCGATTCTGACCCTTCTACTGCAGGATGCCGCCCGCCAACTGCTGCTCGCCGACCAAAAGGTGAGTCCCCAGAAGCTGCTCGACGACGGATTCGAGTTCGCTCAGCGTACGCCGACCACTGCGATCGCCTGGATGCTGCGCCAGCCGTAGCGGGCTGTTTCTAGCGCGTGCGTTCGAGGGCGATCGCCGTGCGGATCGCTCCGCGGGCTCGTTTGCGGTCGCCGGAGGCGTCGTAGGCGAGGCCAAGACGCAGCCAGGAATGCCAGTTATCGGGTTCGGCCTCAACCTCGGCTTGGGCAGCCGGAAACTGATCGTCGGCAGCGTCCCGATAGGGACGACCGCTCGGACGCACCGGCAGGTCGACCGAAGGAAGCCCCCCGAGTTCGTCGAGCTGACGCACCAGCCGCTCGGAGCGGATGCCGAAGGTGATCTCCCGCGCGAGCGCCCAGAAGCCAATCAGCGGCAAGACGAGTAGCGCCACCCCGATCGCAATACCGAGCGGCTCCCCACTTTCGATGAACGCTATGGCCCGCACTCCGGCCAGCAGCAAATAGAAAACCAGGAGTACCGCCATGACGATGACGGCGATTTTGCCCTTCATTCGGATGCTCCTGCCGTGTCTGAACCGAATCCAAGGTCGACGATTTGGTCAAGGCCCACCGTCACCCCCGTGGCAGTGCGCGTCGCGGCGAGAGCCAGCAGAATGCCGCTTTCGTAGGCGCTCGGGGAGAGTGTGTTGTGGCTGATCGTGAGCGTTTCGCCGGTCCCGCCCAGAATCACGTCCTGTCGGGCGAGCAGGCCGGCCAGGCGCAGGCTGTGCACGGGCACGCTGGAGACCTGCTGCCCGCGGGCCCGCTGGTCAGTGTGCGGAGCAGACACGGGTCCGAGTTCGGCGCGAGCGCGACCGATCAGTTCGGCGGTGCGCACGGCCGTGCCCGACGGCGAATCGACCTTGCCGGGCTGGTGCCCCTCGACGATCTCGATGGAGTCGTAGAATCGAGCGGCCAGGGCGGAGAATGCCGTTGCGAGCACCGATCCGATCGAGAAGTTGGGAATGATGATGACACCGGTATCGTCGCGATCGGCAAGGCGGCGGCGAAGTGCATCGATGCCCTCCTGACTCCAACCAGAAGTGCCAACAAGCACCCGCAGACCGTGCTCGGTGGCGAAGTCGACAACCGTGCGGCTGACGTCGGCACGGGTCAGGTCAACGGCGATCTCGGTGCCGAGCATCTCGCTCAGCTCGCTGCGAGAATCAAGCCGGGCGACGACCTCGTAGCCCTCGGTCCGGTCGATCAGATCGGAGACCAGGCGGCCCATCTTGCCCGTTGCGCCGATGATGGCCACCCGTGTTGTCATGGAACCAACCTACCAATTGATCGTTGTCAGCTTCACCGGGTCAATTAGAACATCAGCGGTTCGGGTAATCCGGTGCGCAGCTCGACCGGTAGGTGGCCAAGGTCGTTGTGGGTGACCAGCGTCCACGGACGGCCCGGCTTCTGCTGCAGCACGGTCAGCCCGCAGTTGGCCTGGTTGATGCCGACCCAGCGCCAGTCGGGAGCTCCGAGCACCTCACGCACAAACCAGGCGATCACAAAATTGTGGGTGATCAGCAGGTCGTGCCGCTGGCTGCGACGTGGCTGCAGAAATTCGGCGACCGCGTCTTCCATCTGCGCGCGTCCGGCAGCAATTTCATCGTCGGTGACCGAGCCGAAGAAGGGGTCGTAGGCCGACGGGGTTTCGGCCGCCCGGCCAGAGGGAATGCAGTCGAACAACAACGCAGACGATTCGCTTTGCACCGACGGCAACCGTTCGGCCATGATCGCGGCGGTTTCGGCCGCCCGCTGCAGCGGTGAATGCCACGCACCCGTGAACGGAACGCCGCTCAGCCGGTCGGCGATCAATAACGCCTGACGCTTGCCTCGTGGCGACAGTGGGCCGTCATGCAAGCCGTGTTCGGCATCCTGCTGCTCGCCGTGGCGGACCAGGTAGATGTACTGGGGCATCATTGTCCATTTCAAATTTCAAGGAGTCCGCGGGTGCGGATAGTGCAAAAGCTTTGCGGCTGCGGTCAGCCGGGAAGGATCGCCGCGAAAGCGTTATCGTCGAGCGCTCCGACCGCGGAGATCGACACGGGGCCGCTCGCGAGCTCGGCGGCGAGCTCCTGCACGTCGGCTGCGGTGACGAGCGCAAGGCGGCGCAGGGCCTCGTCGAGATCGGCGAACTCACCGAGGGTGATCTCGGAACGACCCAGCCGGGACATCCGCGTGTCCGAATCTTCCAGCGCGAGAGCGGATGCTCCGCTCAGCTGCCCCGACGCCCGCTTCATCTCGTCGGCAGTCACGCCGGAATCGCCGAGGCGGTGCAGTTCGCTGAGCATGAGCTCGGCGACCTGGCCAGCCTTGGCCGGTGTGCACCCGGCGTACATGCCGAACAGCCCGGCGTCGGAGTAACCGGGAGCGAAGGAGTAGACCGAGTAAGCCAGGCCGCGCTTCTCCCGTACCTCCTGGAACAGCCGGCTCGACATGCCGCCGCCGAAGATCGAGGTGAGCACGCTCATGGTCACGCGGCGGTCGTCGGTGGCGAGCAGCCCGGGCATTCCGAGCAGCAGATTGGCCTGTTCGAGTGGCCGTTTGACGATGGTGAGCGCCTGCCCCTGCGTGATGACGGCGGGAACACCACCACGGCGACTGACCGGGGTCTGGGCAACGCTGAGGTCCCAGCCGGCCAGTTCGAGGGCGCGGGTGACGGCGGCGACGAGCACGTCGGGGTCTACGGCACCGGCGACGGTAACGACGAGGTCCTGCGGGCGATAGTTCGCCTGATAGTGTTCCCAGACAGCCGACCTGGTGGCACCACGAATGTCGTCGGCGCTGCCACCGATCGGGCGACCGAGCGGATGCGTGCCCAGCACGGCTTCAAAAAAGCGCTCATTGGCGACATCGGCCGGGTCATCATCGGCCATGGCGAGTTCTTCGAGAATGACGCCGCGCTCGGTTTCGAACTCACCGGCATCCAGTTTGGACGAGGTCAGCATGTCGGTCAGCACGTCGATGGCCATGCCGAGGTCGCGGTCCTGCACCTTGGCGTAGTAGCAGGTGTACTCCTTGGCGGTCATGGCGTTGTGCTCGCCGCCGACCGCATCGAAGGAGATGGCGATGTCGAGCGCTGACCGGGTGGGTGTGCCTTTGAACAGCAGGTGCTCGAGAAAGTGGGTGGAGCCGAAATGGCCCGGCCGTTCATCGCGCGACCCAACGGCAACCCAGTAACCGATGGTGAGGCTGCGGGCTCCCGGTACCTGCTCGCTGAGAATACGCACCCCGCTCGGCAGAACGGTCCGCCGCACGAGGGCATCACCGGCGGCCCGAAACGAGAGTTCGGCCTGATCTAGGGGAAAGTCGACTGCACCGTTCATATCACCACAACCTTACTTGACCGCTCCGGTCGCGCCGGCGTACCGGCAGGAGCAGCCGCCAAAACACTGGTACCAGTAGTGTTCCGCTGAACACCAGTACCGTTTGATACCCCCAGTTTGACCAAATCGCACCGAGCCGTCAGATTCGACAGACTGGTCTGTCTAGTGTGTGTTACAGTCTGGGTGCTGACCGGCCCAAACCCCCCGGTTTTGCGCTGATCTGGGCCCTAATCGGCCCCCGACAGAGGAGCCCGAATGACCATGCTGACAGATGAGGCGGTACGGCCGGCGACACACGCCAAGGTGCGCATTCTCGCCACCGCCGACCGTCTGTTCTACACCGAGGGTGTGCACACCGTGGGTGTGGACCGAATCATCAGCGAGTCCAAGGTCACCAAAGCCACCTTCTATAAGTACTACCGGTCCAAGGATGCCCTCATCGTGGTCTACCTGCAGGGTCGGGACCGACGCGCTCGGGAGCTTCTCGCCGAACTGGAGCTACGCTTCGACACCCCCGAGCAACGCCTGCGCGGTGTTGTAGCCGAAATTTCGGCTCAAGTGATCCGCGAGGGATTCCACGGCTGCCCGTTCATCAACGCTGCAGCGCAGTTCACCGACCCCACGCATCCGGTACGTCAGGCCGTCGCCGCGCACCGCGATTGGTACGGCCGCAGCGTCGAAGACCTGTTCCGCGGCATGGGTCATGCCCGACCTGGTGACGCAGCAGACGACTTCTTTCTGGCCAGGGACGGTGCCTTCGCCGGCGCCAACCTGGGCGACCCGGTCGGTGCACACACCGCGCTGATTCGTGCCGTGCAGCGCGTGCTCGACGAGTCGAGCGACTAGCACCGAACCGCTCACACAGTCAGACGGTCGATACTCGATCCAGGTCGGCCAGATCGGTACGACCGAGACGGATGCCTGCCGCCGCGAGGAGTGCCGCCACGTGGCCCGGTTGCCCGGCCCCAGCGATCGGTGCGACCACATCGGGCCGGGCCAGGAGCCAGGCCAGTGCGATCGTCGCGGGCGCGACGCTGTGGGCGGCGGCGATGCGATCGACCATAGCGAGCACGCGCAGGGACCGCCGGTTGACATAGACCCGCGCGAGCTGACCGCGCGCGGTGCCGACGGCATCTGCTTTGGTGCGATAGGCGCCGGCCAGAAAGCCGTGAGCCAGAGCGAAGCCGGGCATGAGACCGAGGTTCTGTGCACCGGCCGCTACCGCAATGCTCGGTTCCAGTTCGGTGCGGTGCACGAGGTTGTACGGCGTTTCGACGGCGACGAACTTGGGCAGGCCCAACGCGGAGAGCACCCGAGCCTGCATCAGGCGCTCAGCCGAGAAATTGGAGGCCGCAAGGTGGCGCACCTTGCCGGCGCGTACGAGGGTGTCAACGGCAACGAGGCTCTCTTCGAGGGCGATGGACTTGTCGTCGAAGTGAAAGTAAAGCAGGTCGAGATAGTCGGTGCCAAGCCGAGCCAGGCTGGCCTCGACGGCGCCGACGATGCTGCGCTGGCTCAACCCGGGGTTGTCAAGGTTGTAACCGATTTTGGTGGCCACAATGGTCTCGGCGCGCGCTCGACGCGAGCGCAGCCACCCACCGATGATCACCTCGCTGCGACCGGCCGCAAAGCTGTCGGCCGTGTCCAGAAAGTTTCCGCCGAGATCGCGGTGAACGTCGAGAATCGAGGTTGACGTTTCACCGTCAGCCGTCCAGCCGAAGGCGTTGCAACCCAGAGCGAGCGGATGCACGAACAGCTCGGTACCCGGAATCTGGCGGCGTACCTCAAGCGCACCGGCGGTCGTCTCAACCGGCCCGGAACGGACGATCGACATCGCGTCGAGGGAGGTCGAGACCGCTTGTCTGGTCATCGTGTTGCTCCTTCCGCGGAATGTGCGCCGGGCCAGTCGCTTTTGCCGGATTTTCTGATGCGTGACGTGCTCTGTGCCCGACTGTAGGCGAGGCCACCGACATTTCCCGGCGGCACGCTAAACCGTTACCAAAATGTACGTCGGAACGAGGCAATTTGGTGTTGCTGACCCTCGAGGCAGGGTCAGAATGCGTTGGTCGCCAGTCGGTACGCGCATGATTTGTTAGACTGGCGATTGCGCGCAAATTGGGTTGAATGTGCAGGTGCACATCCGCCCTGGGCCGCTGGCTATCGAATCGACTATTTGATCTTTTGGCGAGGTATCCTGCCCAAATCAGCCGCAGGAAAGCAGCCATGACCAACCTCGCCGACGTGCCCAACCCTCAGGTTCTCCGTGAGGCTCGCAGGCGCCGTACTTTCGCCGTGATCTCCCACCCCGACGCCGGAAAGTCCACGCTGACCGAGGCGCTGCTGCTGCACGCCCGCGCGATCCCCTCGGCCGGCGCCACGCACGGTAAGGCCGGTCGCAACGGTACCGTCTCGGACTGGATGGAGATGGAAAAGGCTCGTGGTATCTCGGTCACCAGCGCTGCGATTCAGTTCGAGTACCACGACGCGGTGATCAACCTCGTTGACACCCCCGGCCACGCCGACTTCTCCGAGGATACCTTTCGGGTACTCTCGGCAGTGGATGCCGCGGTAATGCTCGTCGACGCCGCCAAGGGTCTCGAGCCGCAGACCATGAAGCTGTTCGCCGTCTGCAAGCAGCGCGGGCTCCCCGTCATCACCGTCATCAATAAGTGGGACCGGCCGGGCGACACTCCCCTGGCACTGATGGATGAGATCCAGACCCGTACCGGTCTGTTGCCGACCCCGCTGAACTGGCCGGTCGGCGAGGCGGGCGACCTGCGCGGCGTGCTCGATCGCCGCTCCGGGGATTTCCTGCGCTACACCCGCACGGCGGGTGGAGCGACCGTGGCCGAATCGGTGCGGCTGGATGCGGCCGACGCGGCGATCGAGGAGGGTCCGGCTTGGGCATCCGCTGTGGAAGAATCTGAGCTGCTCGACGCAGAGTCCCAGAATCACGACTCCGAGCTGTTTCTGGACGGGCAGACCACCCCGGTGCTGTTCTGCGCGGCCGTGGCCAACTTCGGGGTGCAGCAGCTGCTCGACACCCTGGTCGAGTTCGCGCCACCGGCTGAAGCCCGCATCGACATCGACGGCAACCCGCGCAAGGTCAGCTCGCCGTTCTCAGGGTTTGTGTTCAAGGTGCAGTCGGGTATGAACTCGGCGCACCGCGACCACGTGGCATTCGTGCGCGTCTGCTCCGGCGCATTTCGCCGCGGCATGATCGTGACGCATGCCGCGACCGGCCGGCCCTTTGCCACGAAGTACGCCCAGCAGTTGTTCGGCAAGGAACGTACCGTCACCGATCAGGCCTGGCCCGGCGACATCGTCGGACTTGTGAACGCGTCGGCGTTGCGCGTGGGCGACTCAATCTTCGAAGACGAGCGGGTGGAGTTTCCGCCGCTGCCGCTGTTCTCCCCCGAACACTTTCGGGCGATTCGCCCGGTCGACAGCAGCAAGCATAAGCAGTTTCGCCGCGGTATCGACCAGCTCGACCATGAGGGCATCATCCAGGTGATGCGCTCGGAGGTGCGGGGCGAACAGGCTCCGGTGCTCGGCGCCGTCGGACCAATGCAGTTCGAGGTTGTCGAAGATCGCATGGTGCACGACTTTCACGCCGACATTCGCATGGAAGCGCTGCCATACCAGGTGGCCCGCAAGACCGACAAGGAAAGCGCGCTCGTGCTCGCCGGAACCCGTCAGGTCGAGGTCTTCACCCGCTCCGACGGTACGCTGCTCGCCCTCTTCAGCACGCCCTGGCGGTTGCAGGCGATTGCCAAGGAAAACCCGAAGCTCGTGCTGATCGACATCGCGAACGCGACGGCGGACGACTTCATGTAGCTGGTGCGCTGAATAGCAAAGGCCGCATCCTCGTGGAAGATGCGGCCTTTCTCGTTCTGTCGGTGCTGTTACGCGTCGACGACCACGGAGGTGATGACCGGGCTGCGACGATACTTGCGGTTCATCCAGCGACTCACGGACTGGGTGAACAGGTCTTCGAGCTCGGCGCCGTCGACGATCTTGATGCGGTTCGCGGCCTTCATGGCCTCGTCAATGACCTTGGTAGCGCCCTTGACCCACTCGTCGTCGTGCACGAATCCGCGCGCCAGGAACTCGACGGGCTCGGAGAGCGTGCCGGTCTTGGCGTTGAGGATTCCGAGGATGGTGATGGTGCCGTCTTCGGCGAGCTTGCGACGGTCTTCCATCGCGGCAGTGGATGCCCCGCCCACGGTCATACCGTCGACGAAGATGTAGTCGGCGACAACCCGGCCGGTGACCTTGGCGTGACCGTCGATGAGGTCGACGACGACGCCATCTTCGACGACAATGACGTTCTCTTCGGGGACACCGGTCGCGATGGCGAGGTCAGCATTGGCCGTGAGGTGGCGCCATTCGCCGTGGATCGGCATGACGTTGACCGGCTTGACGATGTTATAGCAGTAGACGAGCTCGCCGGCACTGGCGTGACCGGAGACGTGTACCTTGGCGTTGCCCTTGTGCACGACGTTGGCACCCCAGCGGATCAGGCCGTTGATGACGCGGTAGATGGAGTTTTCGTTGCCGGGGATCAGCGAGCTCGCGAGCAGCACTGTGTCGCCTTCGCCGATCTTGATGACGTGCTCGCGGTTGGCCATGCGCGAGAGCGCGGCCATCGGCTCACCCTGCGAACCGGTGCAGATGAGAACGACCTTGTCGTCCTTCATGCGCTCGAGTGCCTTCATGTCCACGAGGAGGCCCTTGGGAATGTTGAGGTAGCCGAGCTCACTCGCGATGCCCATATTGCGCACCATGGAGCGACCGACGAAGGCCACCTTGCGGTTGTGCTTGACGGCAGCGTCGATGACCTGCTGGATGCGGTGCACGTGGCTCGCGAAACTCGACACGATGATGCGGCGCGGGGAGGTGCGGAACACGGTGTCGATCGCCGGTCCGATGTCTTTCTCGGCGGTGGTGAATCCGGGAACCTCGGCGTTGGTCGAGTCCGTCATGAACAGGTCGACGCCCTCTTCGGCCAGGCGCGCGAAGGCGCCGAGGTCGGTGAGGCGCTTGTCGAGCGGGAACTGATCCATCTTGAAGTCGCCGGTGGCGAGCACGAGGCCAGCTTCGGTGCGGATGGCGATGGCCAGGCCGTCGGGGATGGAGTGGTTCACGGCGATGAATTCGAGGTCGAACTGGCCGATGGTGCGGCGCTCGCCCTCTTTCACCTCGATGAAGTTCTGGCTGAGGCGGTGTTCCTGCAGCTTGGCAGCGAGGAAGGCCAGGGTGAGCTTGGAGCCGACGACGGGAATGTCGCCGCGTTCCTTGAGCAGGTACGGCACTGCGCCGATGTGGTCTTCGTGGCCGTGGGTGAGCACGATGGCCTCTATGTCCTGCAGGCGGTCGCGGATGGCGGTGAAGTCGGGCAGGATGACGTTGATGCCGGGCTGGTTGTCCTCGGGGAAGAGAACGCCGCAGTCAACGATGAGCAGCTTTCCCTTGTGTTCGAAGACGGTCATGTTGCGGCCGATCTCGCCGAGGCCTCCGAGCGGGATGATGCGCATGCCGCGGGCCGGCAGTGCCGGCGGAGTGCTCAGGTCGAGGTAGTGGTTATTCATGAATCTCATTTCGTTGTCTGCGGTACTGCATGTCCAGGTGTGGGGGGACCGAGCTCAGGCATACGGGAAGCGCAGCGATTATGCTCCGGGGGCTTCAGCGCGCATACGCGTACCTCGTGTCGCAGCTGGCGGGCAAGCAAAATACCGGCCAGATACGCTCCTAGTCTACCGACGCATCCTCGCTCGGAGTTTCGGGCACACGAAAGGGGGCCCCGCGCTCGGCGGAGTCCCCTTTTGTGTGTCACCGACCTTGGCGGTCGGTCTGGCTATCGACTACACGGCGTGACCCGTGCCGACACATAGCAACCGGCTTCAAGCTGTAGCGCGGTGCCGCTGACGTAGCCGGTGGCGGTGATCGCGCGTCGAACGTCTTGAGTGACGTACTCGTTGGCCGTGGTGGTGCGCACAGTGCGCTTCGAAACGAAGGAATTCATGCTGCTCCTGGTGCAATCTATAAACGGATACCGATGGCTGGCCAGAGCAGACAGCGTCGCTCGAGGCGAAAGCCTGATTCGAGTGAAACTGGGGATGGTGGCCCGGTCGGCGGGAAGAATGCGCTGCGCCGCGCGGGCTGAGAAATCCGGATCCTCTAATGGACCGCCATGATTTCTGAACTCATATTATAGTACGTGAACGGGTCGGCCTATAGGGGCGGCGCACAATTTACACAGGGATTGTGCAGCCAGCTCAGATGCGGCATCGATAAAGTTCTCTAATGACCTCTTCTGCGCTGTACGACATCCCCCTCACCCTCATCGACGGATCAGAAACCACATTCGGCGCTTACGCCGGCAAGACGGTTCTTGTCGTCAACGTGGCCTCGAAGTGCGGGTTCACCCCGCAGTATGCCGGTCTGGAAGCGCTGTACCGGCGCTACGCCGACGAGGGGTTAGTGGTGCTCGGCCTACCCAGCAACCAGTTCATGAGCCAGGAACCCGGCACCGAAGAGGACATCGCTCAATTCTGCGGCATGACCTACGGGGTGACCTTTCCGATGACGGCCAAGGTCGATGTGCGGGGAAAGCAGCAGCATCCGCTCTACGCGGAGCTGACGAAGTTCAAGCACGGACTCATGCCCGGCCTGATCAAGTGGAACTTCGAGAAGTTTCTGGTGACCTCGACTGGCGAAATCGTGGACCGCTTCGCCTCGTCAGTGGAGCCGGAGTCGACCGTAATCGTCGACGCGATCGAAAAGGTTCTGGCCGCCAAAGCCGCCTGATCCGCATGGGCCCAGGACCCTAAGGTGGGCCCGGCGAGCAGACGCCCCGGCGCGGGGCGTCAGCGGGCGGCTCGGCGCAGCACGGCCTCGGCGTGACGCAGTACCGGGCCGTCAATCATGCGGCCCTCGTGCTGGAAGACGCCGCGCACACTGGCTGCCGCCTCAAGCAGCCCGAGGGCGTAATCGACCTCGGCGGCGGTCGGCTGGTACGCCGACCGGATGACCTCGACCTGGCTGGGGTGGATGCACGCGGTAGCGGTGAAGCCGCTCGCGACTGCATCCACTGCCTCGTCACTGAGCCCCACCGTGTCGGTGATGTCGAGGTGCACGGTGTCGATCGCGGCTTTGTCGTGGGCTCGAGCAGCCAACAATACCTGGGAGCGGGCCTGGCGAGCGACGTCGCGGTAGCGGCCGTCGGGGAACCTGCTGGACGTGCCACCGAGTGACGCGACCAGGTCTTCGGCACCCCACATGAGCGCGACGACGTTTCGTGCCGCGGCAATCTCGGATGCAGAGATGACGCCGGCGGCGGTTTCGCAAAGCGCGATCACTCGAAATGCATCGAGCAACTCGACCTGGCCGAAACTGACCGTCTTGGCGAGCATCACATCGCGGTATTCCGTGCGCTCCAGCGCGGCCAGGTCGAGCGCGAAGTCGGCCGTGTCGGCCGGATTGATGCGCACGATCGTGCGCATCGGGTCGAGCGGATGCTCAATCAGCGCCCGACGCGCGTCGGCCCGGGCTGCGGGAGCGACGGCGTCTTCGAGGTCGAGAATGACCGCATCGGCCCGCTCAACGGCCTTCGCGTAGCGATCGGGACGGTCGGCCGGGCAGAACAGCAGAGCGGGACCGAGGGTGAACGGGGCCGGAGTGAAGGGACTCAGTCCGGTCGGGCTGTCGTCGAAGCGGTCCGGGCCGGTCGGATACTCCTCAAACGGGTCGGGATCGAGTGGGCCACCGTCGAACGAGCCGCTCATTTTGATGCCCCCCGGCACCAGACCAGCACTGTGCGCACAGCCGTGCCGACGATGACGCCGTCCTGGTTGCGCCCGGTATGTTCGAGCGTGATAATGCCCTGCCCCGGCCGGCTCTTCGACAGGCGTTTGTCGGTGACGATGGTCTCCGAGTACAGAGTGTCGCCATGGTGCAGCGGATGCGGAAACGCTACGGCCGAAAACCCCAGATTCGCCACGATCGTACCCTGGGTCAACTGGGCGACCGAGCTGCCGACCATGGTCGAGAGGGTGAACATGGAATTGACCAGACGTTCACCGAACGGCTGCGTTGCCGACCAGGCCGCGTCGAGGTGCAGGGACTGGGTATTCATGGTCATCGTCGTGAACAGCACGTTGTCGGCCTCGGTCACGGTGCGACCGGGGCGATGCTGGTAGAGCGCCTTCAGGTCGAACTCCTCGAAGTACAGGCCGCGCTGCTGAACCGGGTGGCGCTCCCCCGGCTGCAGTTCCTTTGTACTGGAATCGGGCATCCGCTTCTCCAATTTCTTCAGGTCAGCCGGCGAAGCCCAGGGCCCGCGAGATGACCATGAGCTGAACCTCAGTTGTGCCCTCGCCGAGCTCGAGCACCTTGGAATCACGATAGTGCCGGGCGACCGGGTTTTCGTTCAGAAAACCGTATCCGCCGAAGATCTGGGTGGCGTCGCGGGCGTTGTCCATAGCCGCTTCGCTGCCGACCATCTTGGCGATCGAGGCCTCCATCTTGAACGGCTTGCCGTTGATCATTTTCAGCGCCGCGTCATAGTAAGCGAGACGCGCGGTGTGCACGCGCGCCTGCATGCGCGCGAGTTTGAACGCGATGTGTTGGTTGGACCCGATGGCACGGCCGAAGACGTTACGGCTCCTGGCATAGCGCACCGACTCGTCGAGGCAGCCCTGCGCCGCCCCGGTGCACAGCGCGGCGAAGGCGATGCGGCCCTCATCGAGGGTCTGCACGAAGTTCGCGAATCCACGGCCACGCTCGCCGAGCAGGTTGGCCTCCGGCACACGCACGTCGTCGAAGAGCAGCGGATGGGTGTCGGAGGTGTGCCAGCCGACCTTGTCGTAGGCGGGCAGTACGGTGAAACCGGGTGCCGGGGTCGGCACCAGAATGGCGGTGAGTTCCTTCTTGATGGAACCGTCGGTGCGGGTCGATTGGCCGGTGACCGCGGTCACCGTGACCAGCCGGGTGATCTCGGTACCGGAGTTGGTGATGAACTGCTTGCTGCCGTTGATCACCCATTCACCGTTCGTGAGTTCTGCGGTGGTCTTGGTGCCGGCGGCGTCGGAGCCGGCATCCGCTTCAGTGAGGCCGAAGGCAGACAGTGCCGTGCCGCTCGCGAGCAGTGGAACCCACCGCTGCTTCTGCTCCTCGGTGCCGCGACGGTACACCGGCATGATTCCCAGGCCGACACCGGCTTCGAGACTGACGGCGATGCTCTGGTCGACGCGAGCAAGCTGTTCGACCGCGAGGCAGAGCGAGAAGTAGTCGCTACCCTGGCCGCCGTATTCCGTCGGGAACGGCAGGCCGAAGAGACCCATCTCGCCCATCTGGGCGATGATGCCGTAGGGCAGGCTGCGCTTGGTGTCATATTCGTAGGCGGCGGGCGCGACGACGGTGTCGGCAAAGTCGCGTACTTGGTCGCTGAGGGCCTGCTGGGTGGGGCTCAGTTCGTAACTCAATGTGACGCTCCCTGGTCTGGGGTGGTGCTGGCGCCGGGTTCGGCCCTGACGGTTGCGACGATCTGGTCGAGGCGCACGAGATCGCCGGGAACGACGGTGATGGAGACAGTGCCCGGCTGCGTTGCCAAAAGTTTGTGCTCCATTTTCATGGCCTCGATCGTGGCGAGGGTCTGCCCGGCGACGACTCGGTCTCCGGTCGTGACCGGCACCGACACGACGGTGCCCGGCATCGGGGAGCGCACCTCTGGGCGCAGCTCGCCCGGTGTGCGGCCAAGGCCGCCGAGCATCTCCGCAAGTTGTTCGGCCCGGGTGGGAAGCAGGAGGTCGAACGCGACCCCGCCGTGCCCGAGGTGCAGGTGGCCGGTCGTGCGTATCAGGTCGTACAGGCGCGTCTCGCCGGCGAACTCGACCCATACCCGGTCAGCATCCACTGCCACGAGACTGCCGCGGACGTTCCGGTGCTCGCCGACGGCAACGGATGCCGCGCGCGGCTCCCCGCGAACGCTCACGTTCACGATTCTTCCGCCGCCCACACCGAGCTGATACTGCGCGCTGCGGTGCTCGCCAAGGCGCCAGCCGCTCGGCTGCTGCCAGATGGAGGTGGTTACATCGGCACGGGCAGCATGCAGCAGCAGGGCTGCGGCTACGAGCACGTGCTCATCGGCCTGCCGAAACACCAAATGCGGCAGGGTGCGTTCGATCAGCCCGGTGTCGAGCTCGCCGGCCAGCACGGCCGGGTCGTGCAGCAACAGGCGAAGATATTCCAGATTGGTATGTACGCCGAACACGAGGGTATCGGCGAGGGCGCGGTCGAGACGGGCGATCGCCGTCGCCCGGTCGGAGCCCCAGGCCACGATCTTGGCCAGCATCGGGTCGTAAGCTCCGCCGATCTCCAGGCCGACCAGAAGGGCGCTGTCAACCCGGATACCCTCTCCGGTCGCCTCGCGCAGGGCGAGCACGGTGCCGGTCATCGGTAGAAAATCACGGTCGGGGTTCTCGGCGTAGACCCGCGCCTCGATCGCATGCCCGCTGAGGCATATATCGGCTTGTTCGAGCGTCAGCGGCTCCCCGGCGGCAATGCGCAGCTGCCAGTCGACCAGGTCGACGCCGGTGACGAGTTCCGTGACCGGGTGTTCCACCTGCAGGCGGGTGTTCATCTCCATGAAGAAGAATTCATCTGGAGCATCGGCGGCGACCAGAAATTCAACCGTGCCGGCGCCTCGATAGTCGACACTACGTGCGGCGGCACAGGCGGCCTCGCCGATGCGGGCCCGGGTGGCCGCATCGAGCAGTGGCGACGGGGCTTCTTCGATCACTTTTTGGTGGCGACGCTGCAACGAGCACTCGCGTTCACCGAGGTGGATGACGGCGCCGTAGTTATCGGCGAGCACCTGCACCTCGATATGGCGGGGGGTCGCGACGAGACGCTCCAGGAACAGGGTGTCATCGCCGAAGGCGCTCGCTGCCACGCGACGGGCGGTCTGCAGAGCGTCGGCGAGCTGCTCGGCGCTCTCGACAACCTGCATACCCTTGCCGCCGCCGCCGGCAGACGGTTTGATCAGCAGCGGATAGCCCACCTCAACGGCAGCCGCGATGAGCTGCTCATCGCTGAGTCCGGGGCGGGCGATTCCAGGAATGATCGGCACTCCGAACCCGGCGACGTGGTTCTTGGAACGGATCTTGTCGCCCATCACGGCCAGGGCGTTGACGCTTGGCCCGATAAAGATGATTTTGGCATCGGCGCAGGCCTGCGCGAAGGCCTGATTCTCGCTCAGGAACCCGTAACCGGGGTGAATGGCTTCGGCGCCGGTCTGCACCGCGGCGGCGAGAACGCGCTCGATGCTGAGGTAGCTCTGGGCCGGGGCTGCGGGGCCGATCCGCACCGCGGCATCCGCTAATTGAACATGCCGGGCACCGCGGTCGGCGTCGCTGTAGACCGCAATCGAGCGGATGCCCCGCTCGCGCAGGGTGCGAATGATGCGGCACGCAATCTCGCCGCGATTGGCGACGAGCACGGTATCGAAGGGGGTATTCATCGGGTCACATCCGAAACAGGCCGAAGGCGGGGTCGGGCAGCGGCACGGCGGAGCAGACTCCGAGCGCCAGTCCGAGCACGGTGCGCGTGTCGGCCGGGTCGATGACGCCGTCGTCCCAGAGTCGGGCGGTCGAGTAGTAGGGGCTGCCCTGTTGTTCATACTGCTCGGCGATCGGCTTCTTGAAGGTAGCTTCGTCCGCCGCCGACCACTCAT
The DNA here is from genome assembly GCF_002929785.1 of Cryobacterium sp. Y62. NCBI lineage: Bacteria > Bacillati > Actinomycetota > Actinomycetes > Micrococcales > Microbacteriaceae > Cryobacterium > Cryobacterium sp. Y62. Next base: position 78,215 of record NZ_PJJK01000121.1, read on the forward strand.
CGCCGCGACCCTCGATCTGTTCGCGTTTGACAGTCGCGAGCACCGCGGCGGCTTGCGGGCCGCCCATCACTGACACGCGGCTGCCCGGCCACATCCAGAGGAAGCGGGGCGAGTAGGCCCGGCCGCACATGGAATAGTTGCCGGCGCCGAAGGAGCCACCGATGACGACCGTGAGCTTGGGCACCCGGGTGGTGGCGACGGCGGTGACCATTTTGGCGCCGTGTTTGGCAATGCCACCGGCCTCGGCGTCCTTGCCGACCATGAACCCGGAGATATTCTGCAGAAAAAGCAGTGGAATGCCGCGCTGGTCGCACAGTTCGATGAAGTGGGCCCCCTTGAGAGCGGAGTCGGCGAACAGAATGCCGTTGTTGGCGACGATGCCCACCGGGTGGCCGTGCAGATGGGCGAATCCGGTGATGAGGGTCGTGCCGAACTCCTTCTTGAATTCGTGGAATTCACTCGCGTCGACGAGCCGGGCCACGACCTCGCGCACGTCGTAGGGTTGCTGCACGTCGACCGGCACTACGCCGTACAGCTCGTCGGTTGATACGGCCGGCTCACGCACCGGCAGCACCGGCCAGGCCGACCCGGCCGGCAGCGGCAGAGTTGAAACGATGTCGCGCACGATCTGCAGGGCGTGCTCGTCGTTCTCGGCGAGGTGGTCGGTGACGCCGGAGACGCGCGAGTGTAGGTCGCCGCCGCCGAGTTCTTCGGCCGAGACGATCTCACCGATCGCCGCTTTGACGAGCGGCGGGCCGCCGAGAAAGATGGTGCCCTGATTTCGAACGATCACGGTTTCGTCGCTCATCGCCGGAACGTAGGCGCCGCCGGCCGTACAGGAGCCAAGCACCGCAGCAATCTGCGAAATTCGGGCCGCGGACATCCGTGCTTGGTTGTAGAAGATGCGACCGAAGTGTTCGCGGTCGGGAAAGACTTCGTCTTGCAGGGGCAGAAACGCGCCGCCGGAATCGACGAGATAAATGCACGGCAGCCGGTTTTCGGCGGCGATCTCCTGGGCGCGTAGGTGTTTCTTGACCGTGAGCGGATAGTAGGTTCCGCCCTTGACGGTGGCGTCGTTGCAGATCACGAGCACGGGTCGGCCGTGGACGAGGCCGATTCCGGCGATGAGGCCGGCACCGGGACTGTCGTCGTTGTAGAGGCCGCTGGCGGCCAGCGGTGCAATTTCGAGAAAGGGGCTGCCGTCATCGAGCAGGCGGTCAACGCGGTCCCGCGGCAGGAGCTTGCCACGGGCGACGTGCCGCTGGCGGGATGTCTCGGGACCGCCGAGCGTAGCTGCGGCCAGCCTCGAGCGAAGGTCGGCGACGAGGGCGCGTTGTCCGGTGTCGTTGGCGAGAAAGTCCGGAGCGGTGTGGTCGAGTTCACTGGTGAGTACGTGCATCGCCGGCTGCGTCTCCTTCGACTGGGTGCCAATCACAGTTAATGTTCGGTAACTCAAATCAGGCTAGCTAGTGTTAACTGAAATGTCCAGCACACAGAGAACCACACGCAGCCAGGCCAAGGCCGACCGGCGCTCCGCCCTGCTCCGTGCGGCGGCCTCCTTGTTCGCGCGCTCAGGCTTCAACGGGGTCTCGATCGAAGATCTCGGCGCGGCCGTCGGGGTGAGCGGACCCGCCGTCTACCGGCATTTCAGCGGCAAGCAAGCCGTGCTCGCCGCTCTCCTCATCGACGTGAGCGAGGACCTCGTGGCAGGTGGCAGGGCCGTCGTGGCTGAGACAACGGATGCCGCGGCCGCGCTGAGCGACCTCGTGCGCTTTCACGTCGACTTCGCTCTGTCGAACCCTGAGGTGATCCGGGTGCAGGACCGCGACCTCGACAGCCTCGCCGAGTCCGACCGCCACCGCGTGCGCCTGCTGCAACGCGAGTACGTGGAACTTTGGGTGGAGGTGTTGCACCGGGTGCATCCCACGGTCGATGAGACGCTGCTGCGCATTCGCTCCCACGCGACCTTCGGCCTGCTGAATTCGACGCCGCACAGCGCCGTCGTCGCTCCGCGCACCGATGTGCGGAGGGTGCTGACCGAAATGGCACTCGCTGCACTGGTCCCGGTTGACCAGCGATGACCTGAACGGAGCCCTCCTCGTTCCACACTGTGCGATCAGCGTCCGCTGACTCCGCGCCTCACCATCGTTATGGGTAGATCCCAGTTCAGCCACAGGTTTCGAGAGGTCGATGAGGACTGGCCCTTCTACAAGCAGAGACCGAGCGACGAGGAGTATTTCACCGACAAGAGCGGTTGTGGGTTGCGGTTGTGGGTTGCGGTTGTGGGTGGCGGTTGTGGGTGGCGGCACTGAGCAGCCAGCCAGTATCAGCAGCACCAACGGTCTCGTCGCGGCGGATCGCCAGTGTCGCATATGGGCGTCCTAATCGACACCGGTAGAACTGTTTGGCAGACCCTGCTGGCGCGCTTGTGGGCCTGCATTTCTACCACCCCATGCAGTAGCCACCTCCGCGTGACGGAAGCTGCACTGCACGCTCGAATCAAAAGGCGGCGGTGCAGACGCAGAGCTCGTTGCCCTCGACGTCGGCGAGGACCCACCAGTCGGGTGCGTGTTCGTCGGTGAGCAGTACGCCGCCGCACAAGAGCATGGCCGCGACCCGACCTTCGGCATCGTCGCTCGGAACGTAGACGTCCAAGTGGATGCGGTTACGGTCGGTGCGGGCGATTTCCATGTGCTGAAACCAGACCTTGGGGGCGAGACCACGCGGGTCGACCAGCTCGATACCGTCGTCGCCGGCGACCTCGGTGTAGCCGAGACCGACCCGCCAGAATGGGCGCACGGCATCCGCGTCTGCGCAGTCGATTGCGATGTCGTAGCGGGCTGGCTGCTGGTGGCGAGCGGTCGCACCAAGGCTGTCGGCGATCTGCTGCACCCGCGCGGCGAGCGCGACGTCGCGAGCGGTGACTCCTCCAACATCGTGCGAAGTGAGAATGAGCGAGACGGTGCCGTAGCCGAGGCGCAGGTCGGGGTGGTGGTTCATCTGCTCCGCCACTTCGCCAACGCGGTTGACCAGTTCGAGGGCTGAGGCGAAGTTCTTGGTGCGGAAAGAGGCGTGCAGGCACCCGTCGAGGTGCACAAAAGCGGTGTCGGCCAACTGCTTCTTCGTCGTGAAGGGGGCGAGGAGTGCTCCGTGAGCGTTCATGCTTCCACTGTCCTCCGCTGCCGCGCCCCGGTCAACCGCCCGTCTGGTGCATAACTCCTGAAATCTGCTGAATTAGAAATTAGGTACCCCGGAATTCCGCGGAACTTTTCGGTCAGTCATACAAGATGCAGGAGTTATGCGCAGCGAGCTGGGTGAGGTCGACGAGTGCCGGGGATGGTTGCAGAAATGCCGGCCCACCGCGTGGCTAATTCAGGAAAACCGTCGGATAACCACCCGAGAATCGCGCTTGAGGCCCTCACTTCGACCTGATTTCCTGAATTGGCCACGACGCGCAGGCGTGAGCGCGGATCAGCCCGGGCTAGATCATGGTCAGAACCCGGGCCGGGTCGGCGAGGATGGTGCCGATGTCGGCGAGAAAGCGGGAGCCCTGCTCGCCATCGACCAGACGATGATCGAAGGACAGGCTGAGCGTGAGCACCTTGCGCAATGCAATCTGGCCGCGATACTCCCACGGTCGCGAACGGATGGCGCCCATCGCGAGGATCGCCGCCTCCCCCGGGTTCAAAATGGGCGTGCCGGCATCGATACCGAACACCCCGATGTTCGTGACCGTGATCGTGCCGCCGGACAGTGCCGCCGGGGCGGTCGTGCCGGCCCGGGCTGCCGTCGTGAGTTCGGCGAGCGCCGCGGCGAGGCCTTGCAGGTCGAGTCGGTCGGCGTCGACGATGTTCGGCACCACCAGGCCACGCGGGGTGGCCGCAGCGATGCCGAGGTTCACGTAGTGGAACTGCACGATTTCGCCGGCCGACTCATCCCACCGGGTGTTCACCGCGGGCGTGCGGCCAACGGCGATGCAGAGCGCCCTGGCCACCACGGTCAGGATTCCAATGCCGGCATCGGCAAAGCCCCGGTCGGCACGCAGGGAATAGAGCAGCTCCACGGTCGGCGTAACGTCGATGGTGAGGAATTCGGTCACGTGCGGTGCCGTGAACGCGCTCTGCACCATGGCCTTTGCCGTGAGCTTACGCAGACTCTTGATCGGCGCGCGGGTCTCCCGCGGGAACGCTTCTGGCCCGGATCGGTCGGGCGTCGTTACGGGCAGACCGGTCGCCGGCACCGACTTGGTGATGTGGGCGCGCACGTCATCTCTGGTGATCAGGCCGTCGCGCCCGGTTCCGGTGACCGTGGTGAGATCTATGCCGAGGTCGCGGGCCAGGGCGCGCACCGGCGGCGTCGAGCGCGGCCGGTCTGCACCGGATGTTACTGCGGGCTGGTCGACGGACGTCACCTGGTCGGTGACGGCAGAGGTCCCGGCGTCTGGCGCTGCCCGGCCGACGGAAGCAGCAGTGTCGCCAACGGCCTGACCGCCAGCGGAACCATCTTCTGCAGGATCATCAACGGCGAGCCCGCTGGCTAAGACCGCCGCTCCGCCACCCGGTCGGGCTCGGCGCTGCGGGTGGCCGCCGCGCTCGACGGCGGGTCCATAGCCGACCAGGTTGGCCTCGCGTTTCTCAGCTTGAGCGGGGGCCGCAGCATCCGTTGCACCGGCATCGGGGGTGTCGGCATCCGTTGCACCGGCATCGGGGGTGTCGGCATCGCCAACCACGTCAAAGCTGACGATCGGCTCGCCGACGTGCACGACCACACCAGCCGGACGGTGCAGCTCGCTCACCACACCGGCGAACGGGCTCGGCAATTCGACCACGGCCTTGGCCGTTTCGACGTCGGCGATGTGCTGATTGAGCGCGACCTCATCGCCCGGCGCGACCAGCCAGGCTACGATCTCGCTCTCGGTAAGCCCCTCACCGAGGTCGGGCAGCTTGAACACCTTGATCATCGTCGCCCCATCACGCGGTCGACGCCGTCGAGAATACGGTCCAGGTCGGGCAGGTGGTGGCTTTCGAGCTTGGCCGGCGGGTATGGCACGTCGAAGCCGGTCACCCGCACCGGGGCGGATTCCAGGTAGCTGAAGCAGCGTTCGGTGACGGTCGCGATGATCTCGCCGCCGAGTCCGCCCGACTGCGCCGCCTCGTGGGTCACGACCAGACGCCCGGTCTTACGAACGGATGCCTCCACCACCGCATAATCCACCGGGGACAGCGACCGTAGGTCGATGACCTCGATCGAAACGCCTTCATCGCCCGCGGCGAGCGCCGCATCCTTCGCGGTCGACACGAGCGCGCCATAGGTGAGGAGCGTGACATCCGTTCCCGGAGTGACGATGACGGCCTGCTCCATTGGAGCGCCGAGCTCTGGCACGACCTCACCCTTCACGTGGTAGCGGCGCTTGGGCTCGAAGTAGAGCACCGGGTCGTCGCTCGCGATGGCCTGCCGAATGAGGCTGTAGGCATCCTGCGCGTTGGAGACAGCGATCACCCGCAGGCCGGAGGTGTGAGCGAAGTAGGCCTCCGGCGATTCGGAGTGGTGCTCGGCCGCGCCGATACCGCCGCCGAACGGCACCCGAATGGTGATCGGCATGCGCACAGCCCCCTGGGTACGGTAGTGGAATTTCGCGACCTGGCTGACGATCTGGTCGAAGCCTGGAAAGATAAAACCGTCGAACTGAATCTCACAAACCGGGCGGTAACCGCGGTAGGCGAGACCGACCGCGGTGCCGATGATCGCCGATTCGGCGAGCGGCGTGTCGATGACGCGGCGGACGCCGAACTGTGCCTGTAGGTCGCTCGTAACGCGGAAGACGCCGCCGAGGGCTCCGATATCTTCGCCGAGCAGCACGACCTTGGGGTCGTCGAGCATCGCCTGTCGTAGGCCCTCATTGATGGCCTTGCCGAGGGTGAGGGTCTTCGTCTCTCTCAACGGGGTCGGCGCCGGTTCGGTGTAAGCCGGCACAGTGAGGCCCGGAACGGTGGACACGGTTGCGGGGGTCATCAGGGTAGTCATGGTCATCGTCCTTCTCCAGGCTGAGAGCCGAAGCTCGTGAGGTAGCCGGCATAATCGGTGCGTTGGCGCTCCAGGGTCGCGTTCGGGGTGGTGTATACGTGGTCGAACACGCTCAGCGGTTCCGGGTCGGCCAGACCGATGCAGCCAGCGCGTAGTTCGGCGGCTACGGCATCGGCAATGGCCTGGGTCTCGGCTTCGACCTCGGGGGTGATTACCTCAAGCCGTTCCAGCAGCCGGTGCAGCCGCAGCAGCGGATCACGGGTCTTCCACTCAGCAAGTTCGGCTGGGTCTCGGTAGCGGCTGGGGTCATCCGCTGTGGTGTGCGGTCCCATACGGTAGGTGACCGCTTCGATGAAGGTAGGGCCGCCACCGGTGCGGGCCCGGTCGAGAGCGATGCGGGTCGCTGCCATGACCGCGAGCACGTCATTACCGTCGATGCGCAGGCTCGGAATACCGAAGCCCGGCGCTCGATCAGCGATCTGGCGGTGCGCCTGCAGCCCCACCGGTTCGGAGATGGCCCAGTGGTTGTTCTGGCAGAAGAAGACCACCGGAGCCTGGAAGCTTGCCGCGAACACCATGGCCTCGTTCACGTCGCCCTCACTCGTGGCACCATCGCCGAAGTAGGTGATGGCGACGGAATCGACCTCATCCCGCTGCACGCCGAGCGCCCACCCTGTGGCGTGCAGGGTCTGCGCGCCGATGATGATCGCCGGGGTCGCCATATTGACCGTGTACGGATCCCAGCCGGACTGGGCGTTGCCACGCCAGACCTTGACGATGTCGGTCAGGTTGACTCCGCGGCAGTAGGCGACGGCGTTCTCGCGGTAGCTCGGAAAGATAAAGTCATCGTCACGCAGGGCACGGGCGGAGCCGACCTGGGCGGCCTCCTGGCCGAGCAGTGGCGGCCACAGTCCGAGTTCGCCCTGTCGTTGCAGCGCGGTCGCCTCGGTGTCGATCCGGCGCACCACGACCATGTCGCGGTACAGGGCCAGCAGTGCCAGCCCGTCGAGATCATCGACCCAAGGGTCTAAGTCAGGCCGGGGCATCCGCTCGCCGTCAAGCGAGAGAAGTTGCACCGGTTGAGGGGAGAAATCGATCATGGTTCGCTCCGAGCGTCGTTGCTAAAGTTGGCCTGAGCCTATGTCGACCCCACAGAGAGCACAACCACCGGCGAAAAAAGTGAGCAGAGTGCCCTATTCAGACTTGCCGGACCATGTTAAAATTTTGCACTATGTACAGCCTTGACAAAACCGACACTCAGCTCCTGCAAGCCCTCTCGGCCGACCCGCGCAGCACCTTCGTCGCCCTCGCCGACACCCTGAGGCTGTCGCGCAATACCGTGCAGGCCCGCATGAAACGTTTGGAAGATTCGGGCGCTTTTCTAGCCTTCGACCGCCGCATCAATCCGGCCGCTCTCGGCTACCCACTGACCGCGTTCATCGAGGTACATGTGCAGCAGAAGCGCCTCGGTCAAATCGTGATCGATCTTGCCAAAATTCCTGAAATCGTGCAAGCGCACGGCATGAGCGGGCAGGCCGATCTGCTCGTACGCGTGGTCTGCACGGATGCCGCCGATCTGTTTCGGATCGATGGCACGATCCTCGCCTGTGATGGGGTCGAGCGCACCGAGACCTCGCTCGCGATGGGCGAGGTCATCCCCTATCGACTCACCCCACTGCTCGACCGACACGCCTGAGCACGGTTTGATCTATTTGCTAAATTCTTCATATAGATATATAAAGAAGTAATGAAGTTAATTGCGCTGGTAGTCTTACACCTAACCAGACGCGCCGCAGAATCCGTCGCCTGCCCTTCACCCTTCGACTTCGCGCTCCCCATAGAAGGCTCCAGCTTCGTGAACATGCATGCATACCAGGGGCTCCGATGAGCTTTCTTCGATTGGCCACCCTCATTCGCCACGGCGGACGCATCGCCGAACCGGCACCGACCGCCCCGCCCCTGTTTCCCGGAGCCGAAGTCTTCGGTGGCAGCGTGCAGGTGCGCTACATCAACGCCGGCGGCTGCAATGACTGTGCGCTGGAAGTTTCTGCCGCGTTCGGCCCGGTCTATGACGTGGAACGCTACGGCGCCCGTCTGGTGCCTTCACCGCGGCACGCTGACGTGCTGCTCATCGTCGGCAGCGTCACCCGCAATATGGCCGAGCCGTTGCGCCGCACGATCGAGGCCACCCCCACCCCCCGATTTGTCATCGCGGTCGGCGACTGCGCCATCCACGGTGGCGCCTTCCGCGACGGCTACGGTATTGTGGGGCCGGTTTCTGATTTCGTGCACGTCGATATCGAAGTGCCGGGCAGTCCGCCGGAACCGACCGAGATCGTGCAGGCCCTACGCCGGATGACCGGCCGATGACCGGTATCGGAGCGGGGCTTCTGCTGCAACTGGGCCTCGGCGCGCTGGCCGTGGTGACCGCCCTCCTGGCCGCACCGTCTCTGCGGTCGCGAGCCGGCGGCATCCTCTGCACCCTAATCGCCGTGACCGGCTTTATCACCGGTCTCGCCGCGATGCTCGGCGCGACCGGAGGCCTGCTCATTCCCGTGGCCCTGCCGATGGACCCGCTACTGCTGGCCCCCGACCGCCTCGGCGGCCTGTTCATGCTCATCGTGTCGGGTGTCGGCATTCTTGTCTCGATCTACTCGATGAGCTCCACCAGCGGGCCGGACGCGAGCCGCACCGCTTGGGTCGCCATGCCGGTGTTCCTCGTGGGTATGCAGCTGGTGCCGGCCGCGACCGACTCGGTGTCGTTCCTGCTCGCCTGGGAGATCATGACCCTCGGTTCCACGGTACTGCTGCTGGCCGATCACGCCAGCCGCGCCTCGGTCGCCTCAGCCGGCATCTGGTACTCAGCTATGTCGCAGTTGAGCTTCTTCTTCATCCTCGCCGGATTCGCCGTGCTCGCCGCCGCCTCCGGAGGCACCAGCTTCAGCAACCTGCAGGCCATCGAACCCGGCTCCGCGGCAGCAAACGTTGCCTTCGTGCTGCTTCTGCTCGGCTTCGGCGGCAAGGCCGAGCTCGTACCATTGCACGTCTGGGTTCCCCGGGTGCTTCCAGAAGCCCCGAGCCACGTCTCGGCCGCGATGAGCGGCGCCATGGTCAAGATCGGCGTCTATGGCGGCCTGCTGGTCTGCGTTCGGCTCCTGCCAGACGGCCCGGCCTGGTGGGGCATCGCGATCATGCTGGTCGGCGGGGCGTCAGCGCTCTACGGCATTCTGCAGGCCTCCGTTTCGAGCGACCTCAAGGTGCTGCTCGCCTACTCCACCACCGAAAACATGGGCCTGGTCTTTCTCGGCCTCGGCGCGAGTATGCTGCTGCGCGGCTACGACGCGACGGCGGCAGCGGATGCCGCGCTCGTCGCTGCTCTGCTTCTCGCGGTCAGTCACGCCGCGTTCAAGTCCACGCTGTTCCTCGGTGCTGGCGCCATCATTCATGCCACCGGCGAACGCAACCTCGACCGGCTCGGCGGGCTCGGCGCCCGCATGCCCGTTACCGCTGTCGCCTTCGGCATCGCCAGCCTCGGCGCCGCCGCCATCCCGATCACAAGCGGTTTCGTCGCCGAGTGGATGCTGCTGCAGTCGCTCATTCACGGCGGTCGCCAGGGTGGGGCGGTCGTCTCGATCGCAGCATCCGTTGCCATGCCGATCGCCGTCGCGGTGATCGCCCTGACCGCGGGACTGGCCCTGCTGACCTTCGTCAAGGCCTACGGCATCGCCTTCCTCGCTCGCCCACGCAGTGTAGAGGCAGCGGATGCCCGCGAAGTGCCGTCGCTGATGCGTATTTCACTCGCCCTCGGCGCCCTGTCCGTGCTCGCCCTCGGACTGTTACCCGGACCGATCGCCGCGCTCGTGGCCACCACGGTCAGCTCGGACCCGACGGCCGCGGTGCAAACGGTCGGCCTCGGCGGCGTTTCGCTGCCGGGCATCGGCGCTGTGCTCGACCCGATCATGCTCGTCGTGCTGTCGGCCCTCGTCGCGATCCCGGTGATCGTCGCGATCATCGTCTCGGCCCGTCGGCATCCGCATCGCACCGTCGACCTGCCCTGGGGCGGCGGCGGCTCCAGGGCTCGGCCGCGCATGCAGTACACCGCGACCTCGTATGCCGAGCCGCTGGTTCGAGTCTTCGACGACGTGCTCAAGCCCTCGCGAGACGTACAGGTCACCCACGTGGCTGAGTCCCGTTACCTAGTGGAACACGTGCGGGTCGAACAAACCGTCTCCGACGTGATTGAAACCCGACTGTATCGGCCGGTGCTCAACCTGTTCCAGCGCTACGGCAAAGCCGCTCGCCACGTCGCCAACGGCAGCATTCACCGCTACCTCACCTATTCCTTCGTCGCCCTACTGATCGTCCTGATTGTGGTCTCCCTGTGAACGATATGAGCGCCATCATCATCGCCCTCGTGCAGGTTGTCCTGTTCGTGTTCCTTGCACCACTGCTAATGGGTGTGATCCGGCAGGTGCGAGCCACGATCGAGGGCCGCGCCGGCGCCGGAATCTGGCAGCCCTGGCGGGACCTGCGCAAGTTGCTCGCGAAGAACCCGGTGCGCGGCACCGACAGCAGCTGGATGCTGCGCGTCGGTCCGGTCGCCCTGGTCGTGTCGAGCCTGCTGCTCTGCGTGCTGCTGCCGCTGGTGGGAACCATTCCGTTCGCGCTGATTCCCAGCGACCTGTTCGTCATCGTCTCCATCATGCTGATCGGCGTCGTCGCCCTCGCCCTCGTCGGCCTCGACGGCGGTACCGCCTTCGGCGGCATGGGGTCCAGCCGACACATGACGGTCGCCGCGCTGGTTGAGCCAACCCTGCTGCTCTCGGTCTACGCGTTCTCGATTCCGGCCGGAACCAGCACCCTGTCGGTCATCGTTGAAACCCGACTGCTCTCCCCCGAGCTGATCATCTCGCCGGTCAGCGTGCTGGCCCTCGTCGCGCTGTCGATCGCCATCATGGCCGAGACCGCCCGACTACCCATCGATAACCCCGGCACCCACCTTGAGGTGACCATGCTGCACGAGGCGATGACGCTCGAAGCGAGCGGACGCGACCTCGCCTGGCTCGAAGTCGGCTCCTGGCTGAAGCTGGCCGCCCTGCTCGGCCTGGTCAGCAACCTGATCGTGCCGTGGGGCATCGTCACCGATTTCAGTGCCCTGGGCCTCCTAATTGGCGTCGTCTCGATCGCCGTGAAGGTGCTGGTGCTGGGGGTGCTGCTCAGCGTCGGCGAGATCTTTCTCGCCAAGGTACGACTGTTCCAGGTGCCCGAGCTGCTCGCTGGCTCCTTCGCCCTCGCCTTCCTGGCCGTTACCGCCTCTTATCTGGTCGCCTGAGGAGCATCCGTCGTGTTTGAAACTTTCTTTCCCCAACTGATCGGCCTGTGCACCGGAGCCCTGCTGCTGACCAGCGCGCTCATGGTCTGGCGACACTCCCTACTGGCGTCCATCCGTCTGCTCGCGCTGCAGGGCGTGGCCCTGGCCGCGCTTGTGGCCGTGATCGGCATCGCCGAGGGCGAATCCGAACTGGGGCTGGTGTCGCTGCTCATTCTCTCGGTCAAGGGCATCGGCCTGCCCTGGGTGCTCGCGTACCAGTCCAAGGCGTCGATCAAACAGATTCAGGAATCGACCCGACTCAACCCCACGGCCGCTCTGCTCGCCGTCACACTCTTGAGCATCCTCAGCTACGTCGTCGTCAGCCGAGTCTTCGGATTAGGCGACAGCAGCACGGGGCACGCCGCTCCGATCGGGCTCGCCATGGTACTGATCGGCTTTCTGCTGTTGATCAGCCGCCGCCGGGCCCGCTCGCAGCTGATCGGCTTTCTGGTACTCGACAACGGCATCGCCACCACGACGTTCCTCACCAGCGGCGGTGTGCCGATTCTGCTCGAGTTCGCGGTCTCCCTCGACGTTTTGCTGGTCGTGCTGATTCTGCACGTGTTCACCGGCCGCATGCGCACCAAGTTCGGCGGCACGGCCGTCGATCAGCTCAGAGAGTTGCACGATTGATGTCATTTGTTCTGTGGATTCCCCTGGTCGGCCCGCTCGTCTTCGCAGCCCTGAGCCTGCTGCTGCGCGGCTCATCGCTGCGACGCTTCGTCGGCGTCGCAGCGTCGAGCGCCGTGCTGGTCTCCGGTCTGTTCCTGATCAGCGCCGTCCTGAACGGCGATATCCCCGAAGGCGGCGGCGGAATACTGCGTGCCGACGCCCTCTCGGCCTACATGCTCAGTGTCGTCGGAGCGGTCGGGCTCATCTCCACCTGGGGCGGCCTCAGCAGTGCCGCGTCCAGCCGCACCAAGAACGCCGCCGGCTACGAGGCACTCATCGCCCTGTTCCTGGCCGCGATGTCCGTCGCCGTGCTCGCCGACAGCATCGGCCTGATGTGGGCCGCCGTCGAGGCCACGACCATTGCCACCGCCTTTTTGGTCGGCCACCACCGCACCCGTCGTTCGCTCGAAGCCGCCTGGAAATACGTCATTCTCGGCTCGGTCGGTGTAGCCATCGCGCTGCTCGGGATCGTGCTGATCTACGCCGCCTCGGTCGGCACCGATACCCCGACGCTCTCCTGGATACTCCTCAGCCAGTCCACGCGAGGCCTCGACCCGGCACTCATCACGGCCGGCGGCGCCCTCGCCGTGCTCGGATTCGCTACCAAATCCGGCCTGGCCCCGATGCACAGCTGGCTGCCGGATGCCCACAGCCAGGCCCCAGCTCCGGTTTCCGGCCTCATGTCCGGCGTGCTGCTCTCGGTTGCGCTCTACGCCATCCTGCGCATCCAGTCGATCACCAACCTCGTGATCGGCCCGGAGTTTCTGCGCACCATGCTCAGCATCGCCGGCCTGCTCTCCCTGCTCGTTGCCGCATCCCTGCTCATTCGGCAACGCGATTACAAGCGGATGCTGGCCTACTCCAGCATCGAACACATGGGCCTCATGGCAATCGGTGTGGCCATCGGCCCAGCTGCCCTCCCGTCGGTGTTGCTCTACATTCTCGGCCATGGCCTGATCAAGGCGACCCTGTTCGTCCTCTCCGGACGGATCCTGAAGATCGAGGGCACCCCGGTGATCGCCGATGTGCGGGCCCTGCTGGTGCGACGACCCGGGCTCGCCATCCCGTGGCTGATCGCCATGGCGGCCATCGTAGGCTTTCCCCCGTTCAGCATCTTCTTCTCCGAGGTCGGCATCATCATGGCCGGCTGGTCGGTGGGACTTGGCGGAGTCGTCGGCGTTGCCCTCGTGCTGCTGCTCGTCATCTTCGCCGCCTTCACCCGTCTGACCGTGCAGATGACCATCGGCGCTCCCGCGGCCACGGTGCCCCCGAGCCCGCAAGCCTTCACCCCGGACTATTCCACCCATGGGCCGATTTTGCCCATCATTCTGGCCCTGGCGACCACAGCGACGATCGCCTTCGTGGCCGAGCCGGTCGGCGCTCTGTTGCTGCAGGCCACAGCCGTTCTGGGAGGTACCAACTGATGCGCGATGAGCGGACCCCTGAAGACCACGCCGCCGACGAGTTAGCCTCAGGCCGCTCCACCGAACGCGGACTGGCCGCCGGCGACGGTGCCGAGCTACGTCACCTCGACCGTTCGAGGCTGGCCACGGCAGCCGGTGCCTTGTTGGATGCCGGCAGCCGTCTGGCCTTGATCGCGTGTCACGAAGACAACGACCAGTTTCGCATCATATATTCCTTTGTCGGAGCCGACCCCTCACTGCGCGCTGACCTTTCAGTGAGCGTGCCCCGCACGGACGCCTGGATTCCCAGCCTCGCCGAACTGTCATTTTCGGCCGGCAACTTCGAGCGGGAGATTCGCGATCTGTACGGTGTCGAGCCGCGGGATCACCCGCAGCCTCACCGCCTGGTGCGCCACGGCCACTGGCCGCGCGGCTGGTATCCGATGCTCAAGTCCAACTCGGTCGTACCCGAGTTCGAGCCCGACGTGGAATCCTTCCCGTTTGTCCCGGTCGAAGGTCCCGGGGTCTATGAGATCGCCGTCGGACCGATTCACGCCGGGATCATCGAGCCCGGACACTTTCGCTTCTCGGTCGTCGGCGAGACGATCGTGCGCATGGAAGCCCGTCAGTGGTACCTGCACCGCGGAGTCGAGAAGGTCTTCGAGGGCAAGAGCGCCGCCGAGGGCGTGCTGCTCGCCGAGCAAATCAGCGGGGACACTGCCGTCGGCCATTCCCTCGCATTCGTCATGGCTGTCGAGCAGGCCGCTGGCATCGAGGTTTCCGAACCCGACCGGCTATTGCGCGCCCTGCTCTTGGAGCTTGAGCGGCTGTACAACCACGTCACAGACCTGGGCTCGCTCGCCAACGATGTGGGCTTTGGCATCATTGACGCGCGGGCTCAGGGCCTGCGTGAGCAACTCATGCGTATCAACAAGTCAGTCACCGGGCATCGTCTGCTCCGCAGCGCCCTCAGCGTCGGTGGCACCAGGGTCAACGCCCTGCCGAGCTCCGACGATCTGGCGGATATTGCCGCAGCCATGGCCGAACTAGCCGAGATCACGCTCGGCCACGCCATCGTGCGTGGCCGCTTCACCGGCACGGCCCGCCTTTCCCGCGCCCATGCGACCACGCTTGGCACGCTCGGCTATGTCGCCCGAGCTTCCGGCATCGACACCGATGCCCGCCTTGAGCATCCGTTCGTCAATCTCGGCGAGGTCTTTCACGTCGTGACCGAGGACGGCGGCGACGTGCTCGCTCGCTACACCGTGCGCGCTCGGGAGGTCGAGGTGTCGACCGCTATCCTGCTCGACCTGCTCAAGCGACTGCAGGGGCACACGGGCACCGCGCACAGCCTGAACCCGACCTCGGCCGGCACCGGGCTGGCTCTGGTCGAGGCGTGGCGGGGTACGGCAACGCACAGGGTCGAACTCGCCGCCGACGGCACGCTCGCCCGGGTCAAGATCGTCGACCCGTCGTTCCTGAACTGGCCCGCTGTGCCGCAGGCCCTGTCGGAAACAATCGTTCCCGACTTTCCACTCGCGAACAAGAGTTTCAACCTCTCCTACGCCGGCAACGACCTGTAGGCCGCGTCGCGTGAGCTGACCGCGGCGGGCGCGCCTTACTCCTGTTCGAGGTGGCGCAGGAGTGCGTGCGAGTCGGTGAGGCTGGCCAGCACCATGCGCTTGGCCGCGGTCAGCAGCTCCACCGCACCCTGATCGCGCAGGGCATAGAAAATGGAGTTGCCCTCGCGCCGGGTCACTACTACGCCGGCCCGCCGTAACACACCGAGCTGCTGGGACAGGTGGGACAGCTCGCAGCCGAGGGCTTCGGCGAGTGACCCCACCGAACGTTCGCCGGCGACGAGCTGTTCCAAAACCTGCACCCGCAGCGGATGCCCGAGCGCCTTGAACAGGTCGGACTTCAATTGGGCGGCGGGCAAACCAGAGGACAACACAGGTTTAGTATATCGCTACCTAATGATTCTTTCAACTAGATACCCGCCGCTGAATGCGTAACGCTGAATCGGCGCTAACGGACACGCAGCACCCCGTCATGCACGAGGGCGCGAGTGTAACCAAAGCTGTTGCCGAGCGCGTTCGGGTGAAAGTTGGCCGGCGCGTACGGGTTCAGCGGATCAAATGCGAAGTACGGAACCCGCGACCCAACGCCGTGTGCGGCAAATTCCTGCGATGCATCAACAAAGCGGACGCGCGGCGTCGCCATCGCCGCGACGGATCCGGCGATAACGGTGTTTAGCGCGTCGGTGGCCCCGTTGAGCATATCGCCCAGCGGGGAGAATCCCGGCTTGAACTGCCGCGGATAGCTGAGCACCACGATCTTCGCCTGCGGCAACGTCGCCGCCACGAGACCGTAGGTGCCCACGAGCTTGGGGGCGAGAACGTTCAGCTGGGCGACACTGTTTTGGATGGTACCGAGGCAGATCATACTGACCGGGTCGGGCGCACACGCCGCCAAAACGATGTTGGAGCCGGCGTCGATGCCTCCGACGGTCAACGTGACCAGAGCAGTTTCCTTGCTGACCCCGACGAGCTGAGCGGGAACATCCGCTGTGCTGGCCCCGGAACATGCTTTATTCGACACGCGTTTGAAGGGACTGACCAGGTTCGCAAAAATCGGGTAGCTGGCCTGCTTGGAACGCAGGCATGGAGTACCGTCGAGCACGTACGGCGGGGCGCCCTGACCAGACGTGAACGAATCGCCGAGCGCGACGTAACGGGTTGCAGGGGCCTTGACGGCTGGGCCGGCAACCACGGCCGGCCTGGTCGGCGAGGTGTGTGCGAGCGCCGGGGCGCTCACCGCGCCAGTCAGCAGGGCCGCTGTGAGCACAGCGACGGCACTGAGGCGCGGCAGGAATCGTGAAACCAAGCGTTGTTTTGTCATGCGACGAACGTAGACCCCGACATCAGACTCGGCAAGGCGCGTAAATGATCCCCTTCTGCAGCACGCCACAAGGCGGACGCGAGAAGACCCGCACTGCAAGCAGTGCGGGTCTTCCGTCTACCCGACCGACCTGGCGAGAGGTGATCGGGAGATCTGTGGGAGCAAGGTTTTCAGCTAGTACTAGCCCTCGGCCGAAGCCTCGGGGCCGGCCGATGACGCGTCGCGGCCCTCGGTATCGGCAGCCTCATCGAGCACCGGAGCGAGCGACAGCTTGCCGCGGTCATCGATCTTCGTGATTTCCACGAGAACCTTCTGGCCGACGCCGAGCACGTCTTCGACGTTCTCAACGCGCTTGCCACCGGCAAGTTTACGCACCTCGGAGATGTGCAGCAGCCCATCCTTGCCCGGGAGCAGCGAAACGAAGGCACCGAACGCGGCGATCTTGACGACGGTTCCGAGGAACTGCTCGCCAACCTCCGGATTGGTCGGGTTCGCGATGGCGTTGACCTGCGCGCGAGCGGCCTCAGCCGACGGTCCGTCAACGGCGCCAATGTACACGGTGCCGTCTTCCTCGATCGAGATGTCGGCACCGGTGGTGTCCTGGATCGAGTTGATCGTCTTGCCCTTCGGGCCGATCAGCTCGCCGATCTTGTCGACCGGGATCTGCACACTGATGACGCGCGGCGCGGTGGGCGCCATCTCGTCTGGGGCGTCGATCGCGGCGTTCAGCACGGAGAGAATCGTGGTTCGGGCATCCTTCGCCTGCGTCAGCGCGCCAGCCAAAACCGAAGCGGGGATGCCGTCGAGCTTGGTGTCGAGCTGGATCGCGGTGATGAATTCGCTCGTACCGGCAACCTTGAAGTCCATGTCGCCGAGAGCGTCTTCGGCACCGAGGATGTCAGTCAGCGCCGCATAACGGGTCTGACCGTCAACGGTGTCGCTGATCAGGCCCATGGCAATGCCAGCGACCGGGGCGCGCAGCGGCACCCCGGCGTTCAGTAGCGACAGGGTCGAAGCGCAGACGGAACCCATCGACGTGGATCCGTTGGAGCTAAGCGCCTCGGAGACCTGACGGATGGCGTAGGGGAACTCCTCACGCGTCGGCAGCACGGGGACCAGGGCACGCTCAGCGAGCGCTCCGTGGCCGATCTCGCGACGCTTCGGCGTTCCGACGCGGCCGGTTTCACCGGTCGAGTAGGGCGGGAAGTTGTAGTTGTGCATGTAGCGCTTTTTGGTGACCGGGTTGAGCGAGTCGATGGACTGCTCGAGCTTCAGCATATTCAGCGTGGTGACACCCAGGATCTGGGTTTCGCCGCGCTGGAAGATGGCCGAACCGTGCACGCGCGGGATGACCGCAACCTCGGCGTCGAGCGGACGGATGTCTGCCAGCCCGCGACCGTCGATGCGGATGCCCTCGTTGAGTACGCGCGAGCGAACGACAAGCTTGGTGACCGACTTGTAGGCCGCGTTGACCTGGTTGTTGGCGCTGGCATCGAGCTCGCCGGCTTCAACCTGGGCCGCGACGGCAGTCTTGACGGATGCCTTGAGCGCGTCGTCAGCGTTCTGACGTTCGACCTTGTCGGCGATCGTGTAGACCGTCTTGAGCTGGTCGTAGGACAGCGCGGCGACCGCGTCGTAGGTGGCGCTCTGGTACGGCGGGAAGAGCGCGAAGTCGGCGGTCGGCTTGGCGGCGGCATCCGCTACCTGCTGCTGCGCGAAGACAAGCTGCTTGATGAAAGGTTTGGAAGCCTCGATACCCTGGGCAACGACGGCTTCGTTCGGCGCGATGGCGCCACCCTTGATCAGGTTCCAGGCGGCGTCAGTGGCTTCGGCCTCGATCATCATGATCGCGACGTCCTGCACTCCCGCTGCATCCGTGACCACGCGGCCGGCGACGACCATGCTAAAGACAGCGTCGTCAAGCTGCGAGTGCTTCGGGAAGGCAACCCACTGGCCGCCACCGTTCTCGTCGGGGATGAGAGCGAGGCGAACGCCGCCGATCGGTCCAGAGAACGGCAGGCCGGCGAGCTGGGTCGACATGGATGCCGCGTTGATCGCGAGCACGTCGTAGAGTTCGTCGGGTTCGATCGCCAGGACGGTGATGACAACCTGGATTTCGTTGCGGAGACCGTCGACGAACGACGGCCGCAGCGGCCGGTCGATCAGACGGCAGGTGAGGATCGCGTCGGTCGAGGGACGACCTTCGCGGCGGAAGAAGCTGCCCGGGATGCGTCCGGCAGCGTACATACGCTCTTCAACGTCGATGGTGAGCGGGAAGAAGTCGAAGTTATCTTTCGGCTGCTTGCTGACGCTCGTGGCGGAGAGCAGCATCGTCTCTTCGTCGATGTAAGCGGCGGCAGATCCCTGTGCCTGCTGAGCGAGGCGCCCGGTTTCAAAACGGATGGTGCGCTTGCCGTACTTGCCGTTATCGATAACGGTCTCGGCGAACGTGATTTCTGGACCCTCCATGTGGGGGTTTTCTCCTTTAAGTTTGCTTCTCGCCATGCTGGCGACGAAGGCTCGCATGCCCGTATGACAGGCGAGTTGGGCAGCGTGCAATGTCAGCGAGCAGTGTCAGGCAGCGTATTTGCTGGCCACCAGAGGAAACTCACCACCACGCAAACCGTGTTGGAAAATCACCACCGATAACCAGCGTCCTACCTGGCCGCTCCAGATAACTGGCCAATCCGAGGATTGAACTCTGTAATGCTATCAGACCGGCTGACAGGCACTACGTGGCTCAGCGGGCGACACGGTAGCTCAAGTGCGTCGATGGTACATAGAGCGTTCCTGAGTTCGGTGGGTGCGGGTGGATGATCGGCAGTGCAGAGCGCGATGAGAAGCCGGTAATGGACCTTCGTGTAAAGCAGCGGGTCTGCTTTTTCTACGTATCGTTCCCCGAGTAAGAAAGGCCGAAGCTCTTATTCACCAGCGGGAAGTCGGGAACCACTCCTCCAAACGCGGCTTCGCTTACTCCCTGCCAATTGACAAAAGACGGGTCACGAACAGCAACGCGCGAGACGACCCCCTCGGCGTTGGTGTGAACGACACAGAGTATCTCGCCGCGCCAGCCTTCGGTACACCCTATGGCCAGGCTATTTCTGCACAATTTAATCGTTTTGTTGGAAGGTATAGGCGCAATACTCGACATGCTACTGAGCACCTCGTCGATTATCTTGAAAGAGACACCAACTTCTCGTACCCGCACCCTAAACCGAGCGTAGACATCACCGCTGGTCTCGACCGGAACAAGTGTTGCAGGCAGCGTGTCGTACCCGGCGTAAGGAAAATCTCGTCGAACGTCCACATCTTGGCCACTCGCTCGGCCGACGGGACCCATCATGCCAAAGCGAGCAGCAACGTCTAGCGTAAGCACGCCGGTACCTTTTAGCCGATTCAATAACGTCACCGTATTTTCGGCAATACTCACAACTTGCTCGAAATCCTTTTCGACAAGAGGCAGCTCAGCCCGCAAGTCCGTGATTTGGGCCCGTGACAGCCTAATCGCCACACCGCCAAACGTGTTAATGCCGCGCAATAGACGACTGCCCGACAACCGACCATTCAACCGTAATATCGTCTCGCGCATTCTAGCGCCGCCGGCACCGCCAAAGTTAAACCCCGCATCAAGCATAATACCGCCAATATCACCAAAGTGGTTGGCTAGCCGCTCAAGTTCGGAGAATAGGACGCGCGCTTGGCCGTGCTCGGGTGTAACCAATATTCCAGCTAGTGACTCGACTGCTTGGCAATAGGCCAGTGAGTACGAAAATGATGTATCGCCAGCGATTTTTTCTGACAATGCAATCTGTCTAGCGAAGGGTAATTGCTCAAACAACTTTTCGCTCCCCTTATGAGCGTAGCCCAGGCGCGGCTCTAGCAGTACGATCTCTTCACCAGCCACACTAAAGCGAAAATGTCCTGGCTCGATAATGCCGGCATGAATCGGACCGACCGGTATTTCATAGATACCTTCACCGCTCACATCCTGGAATTGGTAGTTACCGCCTGCAGGTTCGGGCCGCGTATCCCACTTAACGTCTTTGCGTAGCGGGTGCAGGTTTTCTGGCCAGTTTTCGTGTAGCAGCATGCGCTGCGACGGGCCTCGGCCCGTGACGTGCAGTCCAAACATTTCGCACAGCTTGTCTTCATACTTACCTGCGGCTGGGAGCACATTCGCGATGGTGGCAAATTCCATCGTATCGAGTATCGGCAGCACCGCAACAATAAACGTATGCCGTTTTGTATCGGTAAAAATATAGTACAACCGGAACTCACGATGGTTATCGTGAGTAGCATCTATCATCTTAAATGTCAGATCGTCACTTTCAAGCAGCTGCCTCAACGTCTTGGTAGTTTCCGCCGACTCGATGACGAACTGGTGCACAGAGCCATCACTCGTCACATTCGCTATTTGTGTTAGGTAGTCGGGGTATAACTGGTTCATTATAGGTCATACCTCCTGACGGCTTCGTTGATTAAATCGAGCAATGGGGGCGGCAGGTAAAAGCTAAAAACAAGTACCAGCGATAGCAGCACAATAGGCGGGATCAGCAACCACTTATTCGACTTTGCATCCTGCGCTCCCTCTGGCGGATCCCCAAACAACACAGCCGATACCTGCCGGAAAAAGCCGACAAACACCAACGCGACGGCCAGCAGTGCCACAATCGTCACGATCGGATATTGCTTTAAACCGGCCCCGAATATGTACAATTCGGACATAAAAATGCCAAACGGCGGCAGGCCCGTTGCTGCCAAAAACAGCAGCATAAACAAACCAGCTGTGACCGGTACCACTTTCAGGGCGCCGCTAACATTCTTAATCTTGGCCGAATGAAACGACAGCCGCAGGTTACCAGCAGTAAAAAAGAGTCCGGCTTTGATAAGCGAATGATATATCAGGTGTAAAATTGCAGCAAAGGCACCAAGCCCGCCAAACGCAAAACCAAGTGCCATCAGACCAGCGTGTTCAATACTCGAATATCCCATCATGCGTTTGTAGTTGCGGATCGTCAAAATACTAAAGGCGGCAATGAGAAGCGACAGCACGCCCAATACCATTAGCAGGTGACTACTAAACGCAACCCCAACGGCCGTGTCAGTAATTACCTTGAACTTCAAAATCGTCACCAGTGCAACCGGCAGCAACGCGCCCGACAATAGGGCGCCAACCGGAGCCGGTGATTTACTGTAGGCATCGGGTTTCCAGGCATGCATCGGTGCCAGACCAACTTTAGTGCCAAAGCCAACCAGCACAAATACAAAGGCGACCTTGACGACGCCTGGATCAATCGACTGCGCCTGCTGGAGCAAACTTTGCCAGGTCACAAAGCCATCAAGGCCAGATCGGCTAGTAGCACTAAAGAACAGCAACGCGCCAAAGAACCCGAGCAGCAATCCCGTTGAATTGATAATCAAATATTTCCAGGCGGCCTCGATCGTTGACGGTCTGTCATAAAAGCTAATCAAAAAGGCCGTCGACAGCGTCGTCGCCTCCAGAAAAATCCAAGCTGCAATCGGGTGCGCGGCAGTCACCGATAACAACATGCACGCCATGAATAAATTCACCAGCCCAAAGTACTGCCGGAAGCGCTTGGGACCAATAATTCCCTTCGAGACTTCACGGTCTAAATACGGGGCAGCGTACACACTGGCGGCCAGACCAACGATAGAAATGATCAGCACAGTCAGCGCGCTGAGTGGATCCACCAGCGTAAACAGAGAGGGGATGTAGTCGCCGTCGGAGGCCACTCGCAAACAGAGGGCGACGGCGCCAATCAGCCCCAGCCCATGAGCGATAATGCTGGCGGCAGCGCCCACAACCCGGTTTTTAAACAGCAGGCTCAACAAACTCGCTGTCAATAGTCCACCAACGACAATATATATAATCATATTAATCCTTCAAATGCCGCATGGTCGTGACGACAAGCGAACCCGTATGCCGATACACCATCGACACAAAGACCGTCGCGACCAACATCCAAACAAAGATGTCAAACAGTGTACCCAGCTGCAGCAGTGCGGATTGCTCGAGCCCAGCAATAATGCCAAACGCTACAATACTGTTTTCGAGCGATAGCACGCCCACAATCTGCGACAGTGCACTTTTACGATTGACCATCAAAAATATTGACACCAGCATGGCAGCAATCGCTAGCGCAACATACGTACTATTGCTAGCCGAAAGATCGGTGATCGGCAAAAAAACGTCTGAATTAACAAAAGCCGTAATGAACATAATAACGATCAACGTAACGGGCGTATTAGCGTATGAACTTACCGTAAACTTCACCTTATGACGCGTCACCAGTCGGTTAAAAAAGCGCGGTGCCAGTATCACTTTTACTATTATGGACACGACAATAACCAGAAAAAGTAAAACGGTTGGGTTGGCAAGAAACGACGAAACAAACAGCAGCACCAAGGCTACCGATTGAAGCGCATACAGGCCAGCGACGCCATTGTTTTTTTTAGCCAGGTGCATATAAATGCTAGTCAAATATATGACCGTTATCAAGATCGGGACGAGCAGTGGACTGTTCATAGGACCAACCCAATCGCAACGACGTTCAACACAAACGCCACCAGTAGCAAATCCGGCAGACGAAAGAAGCGATATTTAGCGATCGTTGACTCTAGAACAGCCAACACGATGTACACAATTGCTACTTTCAAAAGGGTTGAACTAATGCCGAGTAGCACCGACAGTACCGCTTGGTCGTGCGCGATGCCAATCGGAAAAAATAAATTGACCGCCAAAATTGAAAAGATAAGCAGCCGGTTTGCAGCTGCCCATTCCATAAGAGCTAATCGCTTACCAGAAAACTCCAACAACATCGACTCGTGGATCATCGTCAGTTCCAAATGCGTATCAGGATTATCAAACGGATAGCGGCTAGTTTCGGCGAGCAACACGATACAAAAAGCAGCAAAGGCCAACACGATTGGGATCAAAAAGTTGCCGCTACCGGGCGACAGGCCGGCAGACATCACGGCAATATTGGTTGTGCCACTCAGGAACGCTACGGTCAGAATCGAGGAAATGAATGATGCTTCGACGATAGCCGATATCGTCATTTCACGGCTTGACCCAGAACCACCAAATGCGCTGCCGCTGTCCATACCAGCCAGCGCCATAAAGAACGTCCCCAGTGCCAAGGTGTAAACAACCGCCAGCAAATCACTCATCGGTGTGCTGAGCGTTGACGTAAAAATTGGCAGACAGGCACCAACGATAATAGTGACTCCCATGGCGATAAACGGCGCAAATCGAAAGATGAATGACGCGTCCCGGCTAATCACTTCGTCTTTGTAAAACAACTTCCACAAATTTCGGTACGGCTGCAACAGACTGGCACCACGCCGTTTTTGAATTCTTGCCTTCAAGCTATTGATCAGGCCGACGCCAAGTGGCGCCACCAGGGGCACAAACATGATCTGGATAATCCATAGGAGGTAACTCACCAGACACCAACCAATCCGAGCATTACCAGCAACACCACCAAGATGTACAAAATATAGGCATTAATGTTTCCGTTTTGGATACCATTTTTAATCCAGTGAGACAGATGAATAAAGCCGATAAATACTGGACGATACAGATAGCGACGATAGACATCCTGGACGCTCAATGTTACCGAGCGAGAGCGGGGAATCAGGCGGCTGGCGGCGTCTTCGTATTCAACACTGTGCTGTAAACTTGGCTTCAGGAGGCCCCGAAATATAAGGATGATCGAGCGGGCAAAACCAGTTGAGGTGATTTCCATCCGGCTAGTGAGATCCGTTCCACCGTCCCAGGTCCGTCCAGTCGTCACACGCTGCGAACGGTTGATGCCAAACCTGGTAATCGTCCATACCACCAATGGCACCGCGATCAATAGCAGTGATAGCAGCGGTGCCGATACGGTAGCAAAACCCTCCGCGATAGACAGAATATGACCCGATGTGACCGTCACTAGCGTCGCGTGGTCACCAGCCGAAAGAACACCCTGGGCAATCGTTTGCAGCTGGGCGATAATCCATGACGAGCCAACGCCAACAGCCACGCACAGGACCGCCAAACCCGCCATGCCAGCGATCATGACCGCCGAAGCTTCGTGGGCTTTTTCGGCTCGCTGACTGCGCGGCCGGGCCAAAAAAGTGACACCAAAAGCCTTAACGAAACAAGCCACGGCCAGGCCACTGGTGAGTGCCAGGGCGGCAGTGACCCCAATAAACAGCCACTTAATGTAAAAGTCAGTCTGCGCGATACCCTGAAATAGCGCCTGAAATGTCAGCCATTCACTAAAAAAGCCGTTCAGCGGTGGCAACGCCGAAATGGCGATCGAACCCACTAAGAAGAACAACCCGGTGGCTGGCATCAGCTTGATGAGGCCGCCGTATTTTTCCATGTTTCTAGTTCCAGTGGCATGAATGACCGAGCCCGCACTCAAAAATAATAACGACTTAAAGATCGCGTGATTGAGGGTATGAAACAGCGCAGCAGTCAAGGCCAGCACCGCCAACCCTGACATTCCAAGGGCAGAAAATACCAATGCACTGCCCACTCCGAGCAAAATAATACCAATGTTTTCGATGCTGTGATAGGCCAACAGTCGCTTTATGTCGTGCTCGGTCAAAGCATACAAAACCCCCAATACACACGATGCGACCGCAATCACCAACACGACAATGCCCCACCAAAGCGGAGCTGGCTGCAGGACGTCCAAAAAGAGCCGGATCATCATGTAAATTCCTGTTTTTATCATCACCCCAGACATGATCGCCGAGACATGCGACGGGGCAGCTGGATGAGCAGCCGGCAGCCAAATATGGAGTGGAATAATGCCGGCTTTGACGCCGAAGCCAATCAACGCCAGCAAAAATACGCTGTCTTTGATATGCGCCGGCACCGTCGGCATCGCGGCTTGAATAACCGTGAAGTCAAAGCTTCCCGTGTGAACGTAAAGGAGTATAAAAGCTAACAAAATGAAAGCCGTGCCAATATGGGTCATCACCAGGTATAAGAAACCGGCTTTTACGTTTTCGGGGTCATGACGATCGTAGGCCACTAAAAAGTAAGAGGCCAGGGACATGATTTCCCACACGATCAAGAAAAATATGCCGTTTGACGACGTGACTACCAACAGCATCGCCACAATAAACAGGTTGTATAAAAATCCCAAGTACCCGATGTTGTAGCGGCCATAATATTGTTTGATGTAACCGATTCCGTACAGTGAGCAAAAAAACGTTACGATCGAAATTGTCACTAAAAAGAAAGCTGCCAACCTGTCAATGTTCAGTGCGAACGACAGCAACGGAAAACTATCACTGGTAATCTGGGCCACAAATGTCTGCCCACTCGCCAGCATCGAAACTGCAAATACCAGCGCGGCGACGGACCCGAACAGTGCGAAGGCACTCGACCAGTAATTCGCTAGCCGATCTGACTTTCGGAGCAACACAGCGCCAACTCCACCGATCCCAAACAGGGCCATCGCGGCGATCAACATAGTGGGAGAGGCAAGGGCGCTCATCATGACTGGCCCTTTTGTTTGGGAGCCTTTTTTGCTCCGTCCAAAATCGCCAGCAATGATTGCATAATTACTAATGGCGATGGCGGGTCGCCGGCAATCTGATAATCAACTGGAATAACCTGACTGACGCCGTCAAGCACGGCATAGGAACCTTTATAAATTCCACCGCCGATCGCATCGTCACCCACAGCCACCACCAACTTTGGATGGGGCGTGGCATCATACGCCCGCTTTAATGCTTCGGCCATGTTACGCGTCACCGGCCCAGTCACCAGCAACATGTCGGCGTGGCGCGGAGAGGGGACAAAGTGAATACCGAACCGTTCAATATCATAATAAGCGTTCGTTAAAGCTGCCAGTTCTTGTTCGGTCGCATTGTCAGAACCAGTATCAATCTGTCGTATAGCCAGCGACCCCTTAAATAGCCGTCGCACGTTATCCTGCAAGGCCGAACCAATCACTTCTAGTTCTGGTAGTTGCTGCATAATATGACGAGTTGGCGTCAAGAGCCGAGGTGTCTGAATGATTTTAGATAAAAATTCACGCATGCAAGATTATCGTTATCTCTCGTTAAAGTTCAGGTGACTGCTAACCAAGGACAAGTTCAAGTTCAAAATCAAGAAACAGTGGCACGAGTGCCTACTATGATCTTATCTATTCTGGTCAATTATACACCCGACAGTAGTGTACGGTCAGCGACAACACTTCGGCTGGGTGCTTTCATAATTTGGCTGGGTCAGCGAGGATAACGCAGCAGGCGGTGCCAACGTCAGAATACGAGTATTTTGGGCTATCGACGACCACATCGACAGCTACCTCAACGACGCCTACCTGGCCAAAGCTGCCTAAAACTCGGTACAAGCGCCAGAGTTCTGGCCCCCGAGAAAGCCAGGGTCGTCGTTGTTTTCCAAGACGAGGCGTTCGCCGTGGCAATCGGTCTCAGAAGCCGTTCGTCAGACTGAAGGACGGGTTTACAGCGAGGGGGTCGCGCACCGCGGTGGAGCGATCGGATCGCTCGATCAGACGGTCAGCGGTCGCCCGGGCGAGCTCGTCGGCGAGCATCCGAGTGGATGACGGCGGGCTCAGTCCCGCAGTAACCACCGCGATGGTGCGGGTCGTTGGGGCCATGACTAAGCCAGCTTCGCCGACGCGGACCGCCCGGAGGCTGCCCCGGTGCGCGAACCGGAGGCGGGAGCTGTGGCATCCGTTTTCGCTGCTTCCGCGACCAACGAAGCATGGGTCGGGCCAGCGGGCACGGCGGCCGAGCGATTCTGCGCGAACTCGCGGCGGAGCACCGGCACGACCTCTTCGCCCAGAAGGTCGAGCTGTTCCAGCACGGTCTTCAGCGGCAGGCCGGCGTGATCCATGAGGAAGAGCTGGCGTTGGTAGTCGCCGACGTAGTCGCGAAAACCGAGGGTGCGGTCAATGATCTGCTGCGGGCTGCCGACGGTGAGCGGGGTTTGCTCGGTGAAGTCTTCCAGCGACGGGCCGTGTCCGTAGACGGGTGCGTTATCGAAGTAGGGGCGAAATTCGTTCACCGCGTCCTGGGAATTCTTACGCATGAAGACCTGGCCACCAAGACCGACGATGGCCTGCTCGGCCGTGCCGTGCCCGTAGTGCTCAAACCGCTCGCGGTAGTAGCCGACCATTTTCTCGGTGTGACTAGCCGGCCAGAAGATGTGATTGGCGAAAAAGCCATCCCCGTAGAAGGCGGCCTGCTCGGCGATTTCCGGGCTGCGGATGCTGCCGTGCCAGACGAAGGGCGGCACACCATCGAGGGGTCGCGGCGTCGATTGAAAACCCTGCAGCGGGGTGCGGAACCGGCCTTCCCAATTCACCACGTCTTCACGCCAGAGTTTACGCAGCAGCGCATAGTTCTCCAGAGCCAGCGGAATACCCTGGCGGATATCCTGGCCAAACCACGGGTACACCGGGCCGGTGTTACCGCGACCGAGCACGAGGTCGACCCGACCCTCCGACAGGTGCTGCAGCATCGCGTAGTCCTCGGAGATCTTCACCGGGTCGTTGGTCGTGATCAGGGTGGTCGCCGTTGAGAGGATGATGCAGCTCGTTTTTGCTGCGATGTAACCCAGCATCGTGGTCGGAGACGACGGCACGAAGGGTGGATTGTGGTGTTCACCGGTGGCGAAGACGTCGAGGCCGACTTCTTCGACTTTCTGGGCGATCGAGACCATTGCGGAGATGCGTTCGTGCTCGGACGGTTCCCGCCCTGTCGTGGGGTCAACGGTACGATCGCCGACGGTGAAGATTCCGAACTGCATGCCAGCCTCCAGAAAAACAATGCGTTTGCATTGATATTACCAGTAACCGCCGTCTGGTCGCCCGTATTCCCGGCACGAGTGCGCCCCGAACTGGTGCCATGAGAATGGGTGGCACAGGTTCCGGTGTCGGGCAGAGTGTTAGTGACTGAAATGGGGATGCACTGATGCAGGGACTCGCGCGAGTGGCGGCAGCCGGAATAATGCGCGCCTGGGCCGCGATCAGCATGCAGGGCAGCGTCACCATTCCGCAGCCCAGCGACACCCCGGAGGCCCACTCCCCCGGCATCGACAGCGATCGCATTCTCGTGCTCGGCAGCGGGCCGGCCGCCGGCTGGGGCGTCAGCAGCCACGACCTCGCGTTGCCCGGTTCGCTCGCTCGCGCACTATCGGGGCGCACGCAGCGCGGAGCAGACGTCGTCCTCATCGCGAGCTCGATCGGGCTGCTGGCCTCCGCTCAGGTACAACTGCGCGGGGCCGACCTTCGGCGCCTCGATGCGGTCGTCGTCATTCTGGGCGTCGGTGACGCGCTGCATCTCACGGCCGAACGAACGTGGCAGGCCGATCTCACTCGGCTGCTGAATTTTCTCGAGCGACACACGAATGACAGTGCCTACATTTATGTTCAAGGCATCCAACCCATTCGCGCCATTCCAATCTTCAACAGCCTCGGCGGAACGATCGCTGATCGGCACGCCCGGTCGCTCGACACGATCACCGAACAGGTCTGCCTGTCGATGCGTCGCTCCGTTTTCGTCCCCGTGACGGACGCCGAGTTTCTGGCCTCCACTGGTCTGTCGGATTCAACCGATTATCGACACTGGGGCGAATTGCTGGCCGAGAAGATGGCGGGGCGTCTGGACGTCGTGCAGCGCAGCCCTTATCCGGTACCGCTCGGATCCACCGACGCGCCGTCCCGGACGGCGCCCATTCGCGGCGATGGCCAGCGCCGACTCAAACGCGGCTGTGATACCCGGTTGGATCATATTGTGGCGCTGGCGCAGCAGTCTTTCGGTACGGCATCCGCTCTCTTCGCTATTCGGGAAAATAATCGCCTGCAGATTCGGTCGAGCACCGGCCCAGCCCTGTACAGCCCGGCCTGGAACGATTCGATGTCGGCGATGGTCGTGCGCGCACGCGGTGCCGTCATCGTGCCCGACACGCTCGCCGATCACCGCTGGCGGCGCAAGGCCTACGTCACCGGCGCACCACACATGCGTTTCTATGCCGGATTCCCCATCGAAGCAGCCTCGGGTGAGCGCATCGGCGCGCTCGGCGTGTTTGATCCGGAACCGCGCGCGGATTCCGGGGTCGATGCCGTCCTGCTGCGCCAGCTCGCCCTCATGATTCAGGAAGAGATGCACGCGAAAGGCGAGTTCGCCAGCTAGCCTACGGGCTTTGTCGCGCCGCCAACTTCGACTCGAACCGCCTCGGTAGCAGCCGCACGCTGCTTGATGCCGAGCACGGAGTGGCGGCGACCGTAGGCGAAGTAGACGAGCAAGCCGACGACCAGCCACACCGCGAACCGTACCCAGGTGAGGGTCGTGAGGTTGAGCATCAGCCAGCCGCAAAGCACGGCCGACAGGATCGGCAGCACCGGCGAGAACGGAACCTTGAACGCGCGCGGCAGGTCGGGGCGCTTCTTGCGCAGCACGACGACGGCAATGCTCACGAGCACGAAGGCCGACAGCGTGCCGATGTTGATCATCTCTTCGAGCACCCCCACGTCGGTGAGCCCCGCGATGAGCGCGACGACGGTGCCGGAAATGATCTGAATGCGAGCCGGCGTGCGTCGCTTCTCGCTCGTGACGCTGAGCCAGCGCGGCAGCAGGCCGTCGCGGCTCATAGCGAACAGCACGCGGGACAGGCCAAGCAAGAGCACCATGATCACGGTAGTGAGGCCGACCAGGATTCCGATCGAGATAACCTGAGCGGCCCAGCCGGCGCCGACCGCAACGAACGCGGTCGCGAGGGAGGCGTTTGGGTCGTCGGCCAGTACGGTGTACGGCACCATGCCGGTGAGGACGAGGCTGACGCCGAGATAGAGCACCGTGACAATGGTCAGGCCGGCGAAGATTCCCCGCGGCAGGGTCTTCTGCGGGTTTTTGACCTCTTCGGCGCTCGTGGCGACCACGTCGAAGCCAATGAACGCGAAGAACACGAGGGACGCACCGGCCAACAGTCCGAACAGGCCGTACTGGGCGGGAGCCGCACCGGTCATGAAGGAGAACAGGGACTGCATCCAGACGTCGCCCTCTCCGCCGGTCGAGGGGACTTCGGCCGGAATGAACGGCGTGTAGTTAGCAGTGTTGATGAAGAACGCGCCGACGATGATGACGAAGACTACGATTGCGACCTTGATGATCGTGAAGACGCTGGCAACGCGGGCAGAGAGCTGAGTGCCGAGTACGAGCAGTGCGGTGAAGATGGCGACGATGACGAAAGCTCCCCAACTGACGTCGAGGCCGAGTACTGGGATCGTCGCTGGAATGTTCCAGCCGGCCAGGTCGAACACTGTGCTGAGGTAGATGCCCCAGTACTTGGCGATGACGGCGGCCGCCGTGAGCATCTCGAGAATGAGGTCCCAGCCGATGATCCAGGCGAGCAGCTCGCCGAGGGTCGCGTAGGTGAAGGTGTACGCAGACCCGGCGACGGGCACGGCCGAGGCGAACTCGGCGTAACACATGATCGCGAGCGCGCAGGTGAAAGCTGCGAGCAGAAAGGCCAGGGTGACCGACGGTCCGGCATAGCTGCCGGCAGCCTTGGCGCCGACCGAGAAGATTCCCGCTCCGACGGCGACTGCAACGCCCATGATCATGAGGTCCCAGGTGCTAAGGGTGCGTTTGAGGCTGTGGCCCTTTTCCAGCGAGTCTGCTATGGAATCTTCAATACTCTTGGTGCGCCTAAGACTCATGCTGATATCCGTTCGTTATTGCCGACCGCTCATGTTAGCAAGCCGCCGTTCTACACCCGTTCGTCGGCGGCACGCACAACGGGCCGCCACCTGAAAAGGTGACGACCCGTTGTGAAGAAGTTCGCGTTATCAACGCTGCATTCGCTACGTGCAAATAAACTGCACGGAATTAGCGACGCAGGCCGAGGCTGCCGATCAGTGTGCGATACCGAGTGATGTCGATGTCCGACAGGTAACCGAGCAGACGGCGACGCTGACCAACCATAAGAAGCAGACCACGACGTGAGTGGTGGTCGTGCTTGTGCTCTTTCAAGTGCTCCGTGAGGTCAAGAATGCGCTGCGTGAGCATTGCAATCTGAACTTCCGGGGACCCGGTGTCGCCTGGGTGGGTAGCGTACTTTTCGATGATCGCCTTCTTAGCATCTGGTTCGAGTGCCATAAAGTGGGATCCCCTTTCTCTCACTGCGCGGTGCCCTTGGCAGGATGCCTGAGCTCTCTTTATCCGCGGCCGTTGAACGGCAACCTTCATACTTTAGCAGAGTCAGCGCCCCCCGCAGTCAGCGGAGCGAACGCAGTGTGTGGTTCACCCGGTCTGTTCCAGCCCGCTCATAGCGCTACAGTGGGGGAATAATCGAGGAGGTGCACGAACATGGGTACGTTGCTGTACGGCAATCCGGGCATCGTGACCACCTTCGACGATCGTACCCTCATGCATCTGCAAATCGTGATCAGCACCAAGCTGCGGCGCCGGGAGAGTTTCATTTTCACCTGGTCCGATTCCGCCGACGAGGGAAGCGGTCGCAGCGCCATCTGGCTCGACCCGACGAGCACGCTGTACTACCGATATTTTGGCAGTCGAACCCCGTCGATCAACCGGGACTGGATCGAAGCCCTCATGCTCTCGGCCAACAGTGCCGGCGGCCTGGTGTTCATCGCCGAGCCGACACCGTCGCCCTCGCCGCCGCCGAGCATCAGCGCGAAAACGCGGCGCTAAGCGTCTGGGGCTATACCGCACTGAGGGCGATGATACCCAGTGCGTCGGCCAGCGACGCCAGAAAATGGTTCGAACTGTCGATGGTGAGACAGAGCGGCGGCTTGATCTTGAGCACGTTTTTGAAGTCGCCGGTGGGCTGCACGATGCAGCCCCGCAGCAGGAGTTCGTCGCAGAGCCGGGCGGCGGCGCCGGTCGCCGGCGTGAAGGCGGCCCGGTTGCTGACTAGCTCGACGCCGAGATAGAGCCCCATGCCGTAGACAGCCCCGACCAGATCGAATCGTTCGCCCAGCTGTTCGAGGCCCTGTTTCAGGTAGCGGCCGACGACCTCGGCGTTCTGCTGCAGGCCTTCGTCACGCATGATGTCGAGCACGGTCAGGCCGATGCGGCAGCTCAACGGGCTGCCGCCGGCCGAGGAGAAGAACGGCCCATCTTCGGCAAAGCGCTCGGCAATGTCGCGACGGGTGATGACCGCGCCGAGCGGATGCCCGTTGCCCATCGCCTTGGCAATCGTGATGATGTCGGGAACCACCCGTTGTTGCTCGGTCCCCCAGAAGTGCTTGCCGAGCCGGGCGTAGCTCACCTGCACCTCGTCGGCGATGCAGAGTGCGCCGCGGGCGCGCATCCGCTCGTAGACGCCGGTCAGGTAGCCGTCGGGCAACAACACGCCGCCGGCATTGCCGAACACGGGTTCAGCGATGAACGCTGCTACCGTGCGCCCATCGTCGGCGAGGAGCTGGAGGTCGCCATCGAGATCGTCGAGGTACAGCGGGGCCGAGTCGGCGCCCCGATACTTGCCACGGACGGCGTTCGGAGCCTCGACCAGATGCACCCAGTCGGGGCGAGTTTCGAACGCCCGGGGATTGTCGGCCACCGAAGAGGAGACGGCATCCGCCGCCAGCGACCAGCCATGATACGCCTCCCGCACCGCCAGCACGGTGTCGTGGCCGGTGTAACTGAGGGCCAGGCGCAGGGCGAGATCGACGGCCTCGGTTCCGCTGTTGACCAGAAAGACGGTGTCTAGCGGGTCGGGTGCGAGCTCGGCGAGGCGTTCGGTGAATCGCACGAGCTCCTCGTAATGAAACCGGGAGTTGGTGTTGAGCAGCGACCATTGGCTGCGCGCGGCCTCGGCAATACGCGGGTGCCCATGTCCGACGGTCGTGACGTTGTTGACCATGTCGACGTAGGCCTGGCCATGAGTATCGATGAGGTGGTGCTGCCAGCCACGTTCAATCTGGGGCGGGGCCTCGTAATAGTGTTCCTGCACGCGCGCAAAGGACTCGTCCCGACGCTGCAGCAGGGCACCGGCATCGACCAGTGGTCGGGCAGTTTCCAGCCCGAGCAGCGCTGACGGGTCGGGGCAGACCCGCTGCCAGAGCGCCGCGTGTGACGGTGCGACGAAGAACGGCGGGCGGATGCCGCGGAGTCGACTGGTCTGCAGGGTCACGCGGGCCACTGCGCTGGAGTGGCGTGCATCAGCCGAACTGGCCGGAACGGTACCGAGAATCGTTCCGGCATCGATAGTCTGGCCGGCCAGGGCTGCCGCGTCGATACCGGTCAGCCACAGGTCGAAGTGGCCGGCCTCGAGCCGCACAGTGTCGGAATCGACGACCATAACGGTCCCCGCGATCGGCGCGGTAATCTGGCTGCTGGCCGGCAGAAACACCTCGACACCGAGGACCAGGGTGACCGATTCCTCGGCCGTGTTGATGCGCGTTTGGGAGAGCCGGTATTCGCCGTAGCGGGTGACGGCGTGGCCGAGCTGGGCTGCAACATCCGCTGCAATGCGCGCATCAATGCCCGGTTCCAGCCAGACTCCGGCGTCGTAACCGGCGCTCGTCACGGACAGGTCGATGATGACCGCGGGATCGAGCGGCCCAGCCAGGGGGTGTTCGGTTGTCACGATGGGGGCGCCGGTGCCCGTCAGCGTGAACCGGATGAGGGCTTCAACCTCGGCGCCATCGAGATCGGCGGCTGTTTCGAAGGCGCGCCACTCGCGGGCGCGGTTCGCGTCGGCGTAGTCGTTGTCACCGTCCAGCCGCACCTGTTGTTCACCGCTCACGACGAGCACCGCGCTGCGCAACACGATCAGCGGCCAGAGCGCGCTGATTTCCCCCTCGGTCAGCGGGACACTCGCTGCGAACGCCTCGATCGTGTCGAGGATGGCGAGCGGATGCTGCGGGCTGCGGTACAGCACGCAGACGCAGGTCGCGGCCAGCTCGGCCACGAGCCAGCCCAGCGCCACGTCGCCGAAGTCGATGACTCCGGTGATCGTGTCTGCCGTGTCATCGCGCGACACGACGTTGTCGTCGGTCAGGTCACCGTGAATGGTCTGCACCCGCAGGTCGGCCGCGACCGGCGCGAGCTGCTGCCGTGCCGCGCTGGTCACCTCCCGGAGGCGATCGCGGTGGCTATCGTCGTCGACGAAGTGCAGGAGCACGTCGATGACTTCGCCGCCGCGGCGCAGGTCCCACTGCAGAACGCGGTCGGTTCCGGGGTGCTCGAAGTCATGGAGGCCACGCGTAATCCGGCCGGCTACATCGCCGAGCGAGCGGATCTGCACGTCCGACAGGCGGAGTGAGTCGGTCAGCGGCTGCCCGTGCACGTAGGTCAGGAGGCGCAGATCGAGGGTCTGTCCGTCGAGGGTGACGCGCTGGATCTCGCCGCCGTCGATCCCCTTGAGCGCCGCTGGCAGGTCGAGTCCCAAGACGCGCAGGTGGGCCAGGGCGGCGTTTTGCGCCTCGAGTTCGATCGGGGCGATGGCCGGATTGGAGACCTTGAGAACGAGCGTGGCGGCATCCGATTTGATACGAAAATTACGGTCCTGGTGGCTGCCGAGCTCCGTGATGGTGCCTGTCACGCCGAACCGGGCACGCCCGAGCTCGGCCGCCTGGTCGAGCGTCAGTCGCGGGCGCGGCAGGTGAAATGGACTCGGCACGGTCATGGTTCTCCAGTCATACGGGTGGCAGCTGCGGCGCGCTAACGCTGCAGATCAGCGCTTGCGAACGCGCCGCTTCGGCGGAATGGCGCCCGGGGCGTTCGGGGTGTTCCAAGCCTTGGCGATGGCCCAGGCGACGGCAGCGATCGGCACCGAGAGCACGGCACCGACGATGCCGCCGAGAATGGTTCCAGCGGTCAGGCCGACGAGAATGACAAGCGGATGCAGCTTGAGTGACTGCGCCATGACGACCGGCTGAAGAAAGTTGCCCTCGAGCTGGTTGACGGCGACCACGATGATGAGCACGATGAGCGCCACGACCGGGCCGCTCGCGACCAGGGCAACGAGCGCGGCGAGCACACCGGCCGCCGTCGCTCCGATCAGCGGAACGAACGCTCCGAGGAAAACGATGACCGCGAGCGGCAGGGCGAGCGGCACCTGCAAAATTGCCAGGCCGATGCCGATCGCGGTGGCGTCGACGGCGGCAACGATCGCGGTGCCACGCACGTACCCGCCCAGCACGCGCAGAGAAGTGTGACCGATGCGTCGGCCACGGGCTAGGCGCTCGCCCTTGAACGGACTCAGGAAGAAGTTCCAGATCTGTCCGCCATCCTTGAGAAAGAAGAACAGGATAACCACGAGAAGTACGGCGCCTGTGATCAATTCGAAGACAGCGGAGGCCCCGGCGAGCGCCCCGGTGCCAAATTGGCTGCTGGTGAGAAAGTCGACGACGCCATCGCGGGCGTCGGTGATCTGCTGCTCGTCGATCCGGATCGGTCCGTCGATGAGGAACTGCTGCAGCGTGTCGATGCCCTCGGAGGCCGAGGAGAACAGCTCGTCCCACTGGTCGCGCACCGCGAAGACGATGAGCGTGATGATTCCGCCGAACACGGCGATGCCGCCGAGCAGGGTGATCCAGGTGGCCAGGATCGCGGCGACACCGCGCTTGCGCAGGCCGTTGATCACCGGGCTGAGCGCCGAGGCGAGGATGATGGCGATCAATACCGGGATGACGACGAGCTTGAGCTGCACGAGTCCGTAGATGACGGCGGACGCGAGCACGATGACGAGCAGAATTTGCCCGCTGCGCAGGCCGAGCCAGCCGAGCCGGTCGTTCAGCGGAGTGCGAGGTGCCAGGGGCGTGGGGTCGTCATGTGCGCGCATGCACCCAGCCTAGACAGGCATCGGGCAGAAACCCCGATCGACCGGCCACTTCGTTGCCTCCGGCCGGGACAACTGCG
The DNA here is from genome assembly GCF_002929785.1 of Cryobacterium sp. Y62. Taxonomy (NCBI): domain Bacteria; kingdom Bacillati; phylum Actinomycetota; class Actinomycetes; order Micrococcales; family Microbacteriaceae; genus Cryobacterium; species Cryobacterium sp. Y62. The sequence goes on from NZ_PJJK01000121.1 coordinate 114,470, forward strand.
GAGATTAACGTGACTATGTCAATTTCGGATCGTTTCGGGGGGGGCTACCGCGGAATCTCCGCCGCGGCGGCGTACAGGGAGGGTCTCAGAAACCGCCTCCAGCACGGCTTCGTCGCCGGCATAGATTCCACTGGCGCGTGGCCAGTGAGTGATCACGTCGGTGAAACCGAGGTCGGCAGCGCGGCCGACGGCATCCTCGAATGCATTCATGCTCTGCAGGGAATATGTTCCGCCGCTGTCGAGTGAGAGGTAACGGTCGATGGTGGCCGGGTCCCGGCCTTCGGCGGTCGCCACGTCGTTCAGCCGGTGCGCGAGGCCGCGCACGCCATCCCACCAGGCCTCCCCCGTTGATCCTTCCTGGCCGGTCGTCACCCAGCCCTGGCCGAACCGACTGACCAGTCCGAGACCCTTGGGGCCGTTGGCGGCGATGACGAACGGCACGCGTTGGCGCACAGGGGCAGCCGACTCGGGCAGCACCATGCGCGCATTGACGGCCGAGTACCAGTCACCAACGAAACTGATTCCCGCGGTGGAACCCGGCTCCTCGCCGCGCAGCAAGAGGTCGAGGTCGGTGACGAATTCGGCGAACCGTTCGTGCCGCTGCCGCGGCGTGTACTCCGGCTGGCCCAGAACTGTGGCATCGAACCCGGTGCCGCCCGACCCGATACCGAGCAGGAACCGTGCGTTCGACACGTCGTCGACCGTCGCTATGTCCCGGGCGAACGGCACCGGATGCCGAAAATTCGGTGAGGAGACAAAGGTACCCAGAGCGATGCGTTCGGTCGCGGCCGCCGCGGCGGTCAGGGTGGGAATAGTCGCATTCCAGGGTTCGTCGGCGAGCGACCGCCAGGACAGGTGATCGTAAGTCCAGGCGTGGTCGAAGCCGTACTGCTCGGCACCGAGCCACTTCTTGCGTGCACGCGGCCATGGGTCTTGCGGAAGAATGACGATTCCAAAGCGCATGAGGCGAGTCTATTCAGCGGGGCGCTTCGGCACTGTTGCAATGTCGGTGCCCGGTGCCCGGTGCCAGACTCTGCACATGGACACTCCGCAGATTCAATCGCCGCTGATCCCCCGCTACTGCACGATCGTGCCGCCGTACCTGCTGACACGATTGGCGCAACTTGCCGATCCCAAATTCGCGCGGGCCGCAGCTGCCGCCAGGGATTCGCTGCTGCGAGACTCGCGGATACGGCGATTGCGCGACGGGGCGCATCCACTGGCCCACCCGGGTGCGCGCAGCCTGCCGACCCGCACACCGGGGGAATCTGATCGCACCATTTCGGATGCCGGTGGCCTCGAACGCCTGCCCGGTCGGCAGGTGCGTACGGAGGGGCAGCCCGCCGGAACGGACCCGGCGGTGACCGAGTCGTATGACAGCCTCGGAGCCACCCAGGCGATGTACTGGAACCAGTTTGGACGCGACAGTATCGATAACGGCGGTATGCCGATGGATGCCACGGTGCACTATGGCCAAAAATACGACAACGCCTTTTGGGACGGAGAACGCATGGTGTTCGGCGACGGAGATGGCCAGGTTTTCAACCGGTTCACCATTTCGCCGAGTGTGATCGGTCACGAGCTCACGCACGGAGTCACCCAATTTACGGCGAACCTGAAGTACCAGGGGCAGTCCGGCGCGCTCAACGAGTCCATCTCCGATGTGTTCGGCGCGCTCGTCGAGCAAAATCTGCGGGGACAGTCGACCAGTGCGGCCAGCTGGCTGATCGGCGAGGGCCTGTTCACCGAGCAGGTCGAGGGCATCGCCCTGCGCTCGATGAAAGCGCCCGGCACGGCGTACAACGATGATGTGCTCGGCAAGGATCCGCAGCCGGACAGCATGGCCGGTTACGTCGAGACGGACGACGACAACGGTGGGGTGCACCTCAATTCGGGCATTCCCAACCGCGCTTTCTACCTGGTCGCAGAGGCCATCGGCGGCAACGCCTGGAAAACGCCGGGCCGCATTTGGTATGAGACGCTCACCGGAACGGCGCTTCGTCCACAGAGCGATTTTGCTGCCTTCGCGGCTGCGACGGCGGATACCGCGGCTCGCCTCTACGGAAACGGTTCGACCGCCCACGACGCGGTCTTGCGGGCCTGGGCCACGGTCGGGGTAGTGGCCGCCGTTCCCTCGCCGTCGCCCAGCACGATCGGCACTCCGAGCGCCCCTGGTATCTCCCTGCCGCCAGCGTATTCGACCCCGCTGGTCGACCCGCTGACACCGCCTCCGTCTGGGCCGCAGCGCGGGCCGATCGCAGGGCAACCAGGGGGGTAACCTTTCGGTATGAAAGTCATTGTGTCGCGCAGCGGCGGGATGGCCGGGATCCGCCTCACCTGGGAAGTCCGGGTTGAAGAGCAACCCGACCCCGCAATCTGGGCGGATTTTCTCGATTCGCTGCCCTGGGACGACGTCACCGACAGCGTGGCAACTGTAGACCGGTTCGCTTATCGCATTCGATGCGCCCCGCACGAGGTGGTGCTCGCCGAGCCCGAGGTAAACGGTCCGTGGCGCGACCTAGTCAACCGCGTCAAGGCCGCCAACGGAATGTAGGCGGCCCTGACCCGGCGGTGGTGCTGGTTATTCTTTCGAGCGACGGCCCCATCGGGGGCGACGGGCCGGATCGTCGATCAGCGCAGCCTCGATGTGGCCGTCGACCTGATCGCCGAAGTGGTCGTCGAAGTTCTCCTCGAGGTGCGCGGTCACCGTCTTGCCGATGCGGCGGGCCATCTCCTCACGACGCTGACGCCGTTCGGCACTGACCAGAACCTCGTGTTCGACGCGGAACGCTTTGTAGGTGGCAATACACATACCGATCATGACGATGCTGACCGGTATCGCGGTCAGAATTGCGCCGGTTTGCAAGGCAGCGAGCCCGCCGGCCAGCAGCAGGGCGATCGCGACGATTCCGCCGAGGCTCGCCCACATGATGCGGCTCCACTTGGGCGGGTTAGTGTCGCCGCCCGAGGCGAGCATGTCGATCACGAGCGAACCAGAGTCGGCCGAGGTGATGAAGAAGATCGCCACCACGATGACCGCGATAACCGAGAGGATGCCGCCAAGCGGTAGCTGGCCGAGGAAGTTGAACAGCACGTTCTCGGAGATGATGCCGACAGCTGGGTCGAAGAGCCCTCCGCCGTCGCCCTCCCAGGCGAGGCGGATGGCGCTGCCGCCCATAACGGCGAACCAGACGAAGGTGACCAGGGTAGGCACGAGCAGCACGCCGGCGATGAACTCACGCACGGTACGGCCGCGCGAAATGCGTGCGATGAAAACACCGACGAACGGCGCCCAGGAGATCCACCAGCCCCAGTAGAAGATTGTCCAGGCGCCCTGCCAGTCGATTCCCGCCTGGCCGGTGAAAGAACCGGCGTCGAAGGTGAGGCCGACGACGTTTTGAAAATACCCGCCGATGGACTCGACGAGTAGGCGGAACAGGTAGAGCGTGGGGCCGAGGGCGAGTACAGCGATCAGCAGCAGCCCGGCCATACCGAGGTTGATATTAGAGAGCCACTTGATGCCCTTGCCGACTCCACTCACCACGGAGACGGTGGCGATGGCGATGATGACGATGATGAGCACGACCAGGAGGGTGTTGTTGACGTCTCCCACGACGCCGAGGTAGCTCAGGCCGGCCGCAATCTGCTTGACCCCGAGTCCGAGTGAGGTAGCCACGCCGAACAGAGTTCCGACGATGGCGATGACGTCGATGGCGTCACCGAGGCGGCCCTTGACCCGGTCCCCGAGCAGCGGCTCCAGCGCCCAACGGATGGATACCGGGCGTCCCTTGCGGTGGATGGAGTAGGCGAGAGCGAGCCCAACAACGGCGTAGATGGCCCAGGCATGAAAGCCCCAGTGCAAAAAGGTCTGCGACATGGCAGCCGCAGCCAGCTCCCGCGAGTCTCCGGTCACGCCCGGCTTGGGGTCGGTGAAGAACGTGAGGGGCTCAGCCGCTCCCCAGAAGACGAGGCCGATACCCATGCCAGCGGCGAAGAGCATCGCAAACCAGCTCATGATGCCAAATTCCGGCTTGTCGTCATCCTGCCCGAGCTTGATGTCGCCGAAACGGCTCGCGCCCATCCAAATGGCGAATACCACGAAGGCGGCCACAATGACCATGTAGTACGGTCCGAGACCGGCGACGACCCAACCCTGCAGCAGGGCAAGCACGCTGCCGGTGCGTACCGGGAAGGCGATGGCGACGATCACGACGGCCAGAATGATTCCGAGAGCCGGATAAAACACACGAGGTGCCGGAATAACAAATCGTCGGGGTCGATGGGGGCTGATTTTCGGCGTTTTCGCCGGTACGTCGGGTAGTGCACTCACGGTGAACCTTCTCAAAGAATAGATTGTGCCGCACGATAGAAACCGTTGCTGCGCCGCCAGGTAGGTACCCCGCTGGGCAAAATTCCAGCTTACCGGTAAAGCGTGCCGCAAAGGGGGGAGCAGGAGATTTTCTCAGGGACAGGCCGACTTTTACCGTTGTACCCCTCGATCTGAGCGCCGGACCGTGTGACTATAGACCATGACCAACGACGATGTCGACGCCACCCACAACCCCGTGCACAGCCTCACGGAAGAAGAGTGCTGGGATGCACTGCTCTCGGCGAGCCTGGGCCGCCTCGCTGTCGCCATCGGCGGCGTTGCCGACATTTTTCCAGTGAATTTCGTCGCGGCCGATCGTCGACTGCTATTTCGCACGGCGGCCGGCACCAAACTTTTGGAACTCACCGTGAACCACACGGTGGCCTTTGAAACGGATGGCGTGGGTCGCGACGAAGCATGGAGCGTCGTCGTGCACGGAACGGCACGGGCGCTCGAGTCCCAGCGTGAGATTGACGCGGCCGCCACCCTGCTGCTTCGGCCCCTGATTCCCACGGTCAAGCCGACCTTCGTCGAAATCGTGCCCACCACGATCACCGGGCGGCGGTTCACACTCGGCCCGGAACCCACAACGGCGCTGATGTAGAACCGGTGGCCGGGCGCAGTACCGTTGAGGTGCGCCCTTTGTCATCCAACCGGGGGAACAGGAGTGCCGTGCCCGCCATGCTCAACCTGACCGTGCATGTAAAGCCGGGCAGCCGCAAGGGCCCTCTCGTGGTCGACGATGCCGAGAGCACTCCGGAACACGCCTCCGTGACGGTCTTTCTGCAGCAGCGCGCGGTGGAGGGCGCTGCCAACGATGCCCTGGTCGCGCTGCTGGCCAAGCATTTCAAGGTGCCCAAGCGTGATGTGAGCATCATTCGCGGTCACACCTCCAAGATCAAGCATTTGCGCATCGACCGGTCGTAGCCCGGCAGACGAAACGGGACGCGACTGCAGCAGCCACCTCCCGTTTCGGTTCGTTCTCAGTGGGGCTTTAGCTAACGCCGAGCAGGTCGATAATGAAGATCAGGGTCTGGCCGGAAAGACGGTGGCCCGAGCCGGCCGGACCGTAGGCGAGATGCGGGGGCACAACAAGCTTGCGACGCCCGCCGACCTTCATGCCGGGGATACCTTCCTGCCAGCCCGCAATGAGCGAGCGCAACGGAAAGTTGATCGACTGGCCGCGGCTCCAGGACGAGTCGAACTCGTCGCCGGACTCAAACTCAACACCGAGATAATGCACGTCGACGGTCGCGCCGGCAGCTGCTTCAGCGCCGTCCCCGACAACGATATCGGTGACCTCAAGTTGCTTGGGCGCAGCGCCCTCTGGAAAGTCGATTTCGGGCTTGGAGTTCATATCAGTCATGTACCCATCCAACCGGATCTTGCGCCCGATTGCACACCGGCGAGATCCAAAAAAAATAATGCTTGCATCCACGGCGCCGCGGGTGCACTCTAGTCGTACACCAACTCGTCGCATCGGTAGAGTCGTCGGCATTGCCACACCACCGAAGCGGCGAGTTTCTGTAGGTGCGGACCGTCCGACCCCGTCTGTCACGGCTGCGTCGCTGCCCCGGGAGGCTGCTGGCCCAACACCGCGGCCCGGTGACTCATGAGCAACCCGAGCAGGAGTGCCTCGCGGGCGTGCAGCGCCGGGGTTCCCTGGCCGCGAACGAGGCGGTCGCGAACAAAGGCGAGGCGGGTCGCATCCGCTATGAAATGGCGCATGGCCAGCTGGCGCGAGCGCGTTTGACGGGCGCCCCAGGCCAGCGCCTGACGCCGCCCGGCCCCAGTGCCGAGCATGGAAACCTCGACCGCGGTAAACCAGCCGGCCTGCGAATATTCGTGCAACCGTCGCAGGGTGATGCGCGCCTCCTGACGGCGAAAAAATACCACGACGAGAATAGCGACGATGAACAGCGGCACCTGCACGACGACGTAGTAGATCAGAACGGATGCGTCACCGGCCAGCACAAAGGTGGCACCGTTCCAGAGCGCGTGCAGGCCGATTGCCGGCATAAGGCCGAGCAGAAAGAATCCGAACGCCCCACTCTTTGAGGCGCCGCGCCGGGCCGCCAAGCCCAGGGCCAGTCCGGTACAGATAGTGAAGGTGACGTGCGCGAACGGTGAGAAGACACCGCGCAGCAAGAACGTAACGCCCAAGTTTTGCGCGCCGCCATCGGCCAGGGCCAGGCCGAAGTACTGAATATTCTCGGAGAACGCGAAGCCGGCGGCGATGGTTGCGGCATAGACGACGCCATCGAGCGGTCCATCAAAATGCCGGCGCACCGCCCAGAACAAGACCAGAACACCGAATCCTTTGGCGATTTCCTCGACTACGGGCGCCTGAATAACAGAGGATGCGAAATCACTCCCGGCGAGTGCCCCCGAACTGGCCGCAATCGTGATCTGCACCCCGAGGTCGAAGACGAGTGCGCTCACGATGGAGATGCCAGCGCCCCAGAGCAAGGCGAAGATGAGCGCCGGGCGCGGCTCCGGATCCCAGCGATCGATCCAGCGCACCGCCAGTAGCACGACTGCGAGCGGCAGCAGCGCCAGGATCAGTCCAAGCAGCAGCGCCCCGGTGCCGAGGAACGTGGTCAGATACAAAATAACGGCCAGCAAGGCCAGCCCGGCGAGCACGATTCCGACAACGCCGAGCACGATCGCACCGGCGCGCGAGGGGCGCACCGCCCGGCGCCAGACGGGTTGCACGGGGGTCGGGCTCGGCTGCACGGGAAGGCGCTCGGGGGACGGCTGGCCCGGCGGCTGGTCGAGACTCATTATTTGAGAATACCGGGCCAACCCCGCCAGTGCTCAGGCGTCGAACATGGTGCCGGCGTTGAGTATGCCCAGCGGATCGAACACCGCCTTGAGCTGGCGCTGCAGGTCCAGGCTACGGTCGCCGATCTCATCGCGCAGCCACCGGCGCTTGAGTACGCCGACACCGTGTTCACCCGTGAGGGTGCCGCCCAACGCGAGCGCTGCCCGGAACATTTCGTCGGCCGCCGCCCAGATCTCGTCGGGCACCGGCGCATCCGCCGCCTGACCGGGTTGGCGCTCTATCACGAAATTGGGGTGCAGGTTTCCATCGCCGGCGTGGGCGACCGTGGGAATGGGAATTCCGGTGCGGGCACTAATGCCGGCGATCGCGGCGAACATCTCGGCCATGCGCGAGCGCGGCACCGACACGTCTTCAATGAGAACCTGACCCAGCTGCTCGAGGGCCGGGTGCATGGCGCGGCGGATGGCGAGCAGGCGTTCGCCGGAAGCGGCGTCCGTTGAGAGGGTAGCCTCGCCGCCGGCGGTGCGCAGCACGATGAGGGCTTGCTCGGCTTCGGCGAGCGCGGCCGGCCCATCGGTCTGCACGAGCAGAAATGCGCCGCGGCCCAGCGGCAACCCGGCCGATCCGGCCGGGCCCAGGTAGGTCGCGACGTGAGCGAGGGCGACCGGGTCGATCAGTTCCATCACGGCGGGGCGGATGCACGCGGCCGTGATGGCAGCGCTCGCTGCAGCCGCCGCGGTGACAGTCTCAAAGACCGCGCCGATGGTCGCGACCGTGCCCGTGGTCAACGCGCGCACCCGCACCGTCGCCTCGACGATGACGCCGAGGGTTCCCTCCGATCCGGTCAGAAGTGCGGTGAGATCGTAGCCGGTGACGCCTTTGATGGTGCGGTGGCCGGTGCGCAGCAGACTGCCGTCGGCGAGCACGACGGTGAGGCCGAGCACGGCCTCCCGGGTGACGCCGTACTTGGCGCAGAGCAGCCCGCCGGCGTTCGTGGCGATGTTGCCGCCGACCGTAGAAATGGCCTTGCTCGCCGGATCGGGTGCAAACCAGAGCTTCTGTTCGGCCAGCACGTCGTTGAGCTGCTGGTTGATCACGCCGGCTTCTACGACGGCGAGTTCGTCGTCGGCATTGATTTCGAGGATGCGGTTCAGGCCGGCCACGCTCAGCACGATCGAGCCGTCGGTGCCGCAGGCTCCCCCGGACAGGCCTGTGCCAGCCCCACGGGTCACCACCGGCACCCGAAATTCCGTTGCGATGCGCAGCACCGCCTGCACCTGATCCACTGCGGTGGCGTGAACTACGGCGAGCGGTGTGCCGTCGGCGACCCAGCCGGACTTGTCGGTGCGGCTGGCCGTAAGGTCAATCGGGTCGATGCCGACGATGTCGCCAAGCTCGGTCTGGAGGCGCGTCAGTGCGTTCATCCGTTCAGCCTATCGAGCCGCACGATGTCTGATTTTCGCTACCGGTGTGTACGCGGGCGTGGCAGGCTGAAAGGATGAACCGCTTAACTGCCGCCGCCGACCCGCCAATGGCCGACCAGGTCTTCGCCGAGCGCTACCGGGCCATGTCCTCGCGCGATGCCCGGTTCGATGGCCAGTTCATCACCGGCGTGCACACGACCGGCATCTACTGCCGGCCGAGCTGCCCGGCCACGACTCCCAAGCCCGGCAATGTGTCGTTCTACCTCACCACTGCGGCCGCGCACGAAGCCGGCCTGCGGGCCTGCAAACGCTGCCTGCCCGACGCCGTGCCCGGCTCACCGGCCTGGAACATGCGTGACGATCTCGCTGCCCGGGCGATGCGGCTGATCTCGGACGGCATCGTGGAGCGGAACGGCGTGCCGGGGCTCGCGGCCAGCCTCGGCTACACTTGCCGGCACGTGACCCGGGTGCTGGTCGCCGAGCTCGGTGCCGGACCGCTCGCCCTGGCCCGCGCGCACCGCGCCCAGACTGCCCGGCTGCTGCTGCTGAACACGGAACTGTCGATCACCGACGTCGCGTTCGCAGCCGGTTTTGGCAGCGTACGCCAGTTCAACGACACCGTCGCCGCCGTCTACGAGCGCACCCCCTCCGAGGTGCGGGCGGCTCGGCTGGGCAGGCCAGGGCCGCTCCCCCACGAGGACCAGGCCGAGACCAAAATTCTGCTCCAGCTTCCCGCCCGGGCGCCGTTCGACGGTGCCAGTGTGCTGCGCTTTCTCGCTACCAGAGCCCTGACCGGCGTCGAGTCGGCCACCGATTCCAGCTACACGCGCACCGTGCGCCTGCCGCATGGCACGGGCGTGGTAGAGGTGACCCGGTCGGGAACGGATGCTGCCCCCGCAGTTTCCTGCAACATCCGTTTGTCGCATCTCGCCGACCTTGCACCGCTGGTCAGCCGAGTGCGGCGTCTGTTCGACCTCGACGCTGACGCGCAGGCGATCGACGCCCAGCTCGCCGCCGATCCCGCGCTCGCCGACTCGGTCGCCCAGACGCCCGGCCTGCGCGTACCAGGCAGCATGGACGCCGAGGAGACCCTGTTTCGGGCGCTGATCGGTCAGCAGGTGTCGGTCGCGGGCGCGCGCACGGCGCTCGCCCGGCTGGCCGACGCGGTTGGCGAGCGAATGCCGGGGCCGAGCGGCGATCAGTGCCTGCTTTTTCCGACGGCGGCGCAGATCGCGGCCGGCGGGCGGGCGGTGCTGCGTGGGCCTGGCGCCCGGATCAATACGATTCTGCACGTAGCCGAACTGCTGGCATCGGGCGAACTCGCGCTCTCGTTCGGGCAGACCCGGGCCGAGCTTGAGGCGAGTTTGATGGCGTTGCCGGGCATCGGACCATGGACGGCCGGGTACGTGGCAATGCGGGTGCTCGGCAGCCCGGACATTTTGTTGACCAGCGACCTGGCCCTGCGGCAGGGCGCCGGCCGGCTCGGCCTGCCGGTCGCCCCAAGCTCACTCGCGGCCCGGGGCACCGGCTGGGCACCGTGGCGCAGCTACGCGGGAATGCACCTGTGGCGGGCAGCCGCTCTCCCGAAATCGCCCATTTCCCCCGTTTCCTCCAAGCGGATCGGATGAGGGTTGGAGTACCCCACAGGGTGGGCCGCCGCCCGGGCCGCTAGCCTAGAAGAGTGAAATTTGCGCATCTCAGAGTTGACGGCCATTCCATTCCTCGATTGGCCGTGGTCTTTGACGACGCGGCTCTGTTTCTCGACAACGTCATGGACGACGCGCCGCGAGACCTGCAAGACCTGCTGGAACGCGGCGATGCCGGCTACGAGCACGTGCGCGCGATCAGCCTCGACGCGGTTTCCAACGGGGCAGTGCTGACCCCGGTTGACGAGCTGCGACATTCCTCCGCGGTGCTGCGCCCGCCGCAGATCATCGCCATCGGCGCCAACTACGCCGCGCACTCCTCTGAGCTGAGCCTGCGCCTCGAAACCGCAGCGACCGTGTTTTCGCTCTGGCCCAACTCGCTCACCGGGCACGGCTCGACCGTCATCTGGCCGCGCGACCTGACCAAACAGGTCGATTACGAGGCGGAACTCGGCGTGATCATCGGCCGTCCGGCCCGCAACGTGACGGTCGCCAAGGCCCTCGATTACGTCTTCGGCTACACCGTCGTGAACGATATCACCGCACGCGACCTGCAATTCTCGGAGGCGCAGTGGTCGCGCTGCAAGTCCTTCGACGGCTTCACCCCGACCGGCCCGCTCGTCGTCACGGCCGACGAGATCGGTGACCCGCAGGACCTCTGGCTGACCACCCACGTTGACGGCCGTATCCTGCAAGATGCCTCGAGCGCCGACATGGTGCGCACCGTCGCCGAGATCATCTCTTACCTGTCGAAGACCTCGACCCTGCTGCCGGGCACGCTCATCTCCACCGGCAGCCCGGGCGGCGCCGGGTACAGCCGCAAGCCCCCCATTTTTCTGCGCGACGGCTCGACCGTAACCATTTCGATCGACAAGATCGGCATGCTCACGACGCACTGCCGCGAAATCTAGCGGCAGATCCAGGCGGCCGATTGACCTGTTCGGCCGCATCCGCTGGTGCAGCCGAACAGAATCACGTATCGAGAAAGCGGATGCCGCCGACCTACCCGATCCTGCGTCAGGGTCGCGGGTTGACCTGATCGTCGCTTTCGAGGATCGAGTCTTCGACCGTGCCGCCGTAGCCTTCCCGCTGCGGGTCTCGGTGCAACCCACCGGACACCGCGTATTCTTCCTCCGGTGAGAGCACGAGTCGCTTGCGACCCCAGAGAGCGAAGGCCGCGAGCATGACAACGTAGACCACGGCGATGGCCGCGATCGCCGGCCGAGCCGGTTCATTGATGAAGAACCCGAAGAAAATGGCCAGCGAGAGGATGCCGGCGATGACCGCTCCGGGGATACCCCACGGGCTGCGGTACGGTCGGCTCGCATTGGGGTACTTCTTGCGCAGCAGAACGAACGACACCATCTGCAGCACGTAGGCGATCACGGCGCCCCAGACGGCGATGTTCAGCACGATGGCTCCGGCGACGCCGCCGGAGCCACCCAGGGTCTCGACCAGCACGAGCGCCACGAAACCGATGATCGCGCCGACCAGCAGGGCGATGGCCGGGGTCTGACGTTTTCCGGTGAGCGAGAGGAATTTCGGATAGTAGCCCGCCCGCGAGAGCGAATACATGTTACGTCCGTAGGCGAACATGATTCCCTGCAGCGAAGCTAGCAAACCGATCAGCGCAAACAGGGCCAGCACGGCCGCCAGGCCGTCACCGACGATCTCCCGGAATCCATCGAGCAGGGGCTCTTCCGATCCGGCAATTTGCGAAGCACCGACCACTCCGGTGTTGAGGAACAGCACGAGCAGCCCGGTCACGATCAGGGTCGAGCGAGCGATGAATCCGGCGCGTGGAATGTCCCGCACCGGATTGTGCGCTTCCTCGGCGGCGAGCGGCAGTTCTTCGATGCCGAGGAAGAACCACATGGCGTAGGGCAGGGCGAACAGAATTGGAATGATGCCGTGCGGCAGGAACGCGCTCTGGCCTGCATCCGGCGCGATATTGAACAGGTTGTCCCAGCTGAACAGGCCGGACAGAGCGGCCATGGCCGAGAACACGAGCAGGATGGCGATCGAAATAATGGCCACGACGATAGCGAATTTGAACGAGATCGCCGCTCCGGCGGCGTTCAGCGCGATGAATGCGGCATAGAGCAGCAGCCACCAGAGCCAGGGTGGCAAGGAGATGCCGAGCAGTTCCGACGTGATCCCGTCGGCATAGCTGGCCGAGAAGTAGACGATGACGGCGGTGGTTGCGACGTACTCGATGGTCTCAGCAAGCCCCGTGACGTATCCGCCCCACGGGCCCATCGCCGCCCGGGCGAAGGAGTAGGCACCGCCGGTATGCGGCATGGCCGCCGCCATTTCCCCGATGCTGAAAATCATGCCGTAGTACATGACGATGAGCAGTAAGAAGGCGATGAGCATCCCTCCGAACCCGGCAAACCCGATGCCGAAGTTCCAGCCGGAGAAATCCCCGGAAATGACCGCCGCGACGGCCAGTCCCCACAAGCCCCAAATACCGGCGCTACGTTTGAGCCTGCGTTTCTCGAAGTACCCGGCTTCTGCGGTGGTGTACTGCACGCCTGAAACTTTCAAGGAGTCTTTGGACATCCGTTTTTCCTTTGCGCTCTGGTGCGCGCCCGGTCATTAAACACCCCCAAAATATCTTCGGCCGGTGAGCACTGGTTCAGTGAGGTTGGCACGATGCTATGGCTTGATTGGTTGGGTGTATATACCTTTGTGCAAATAAAATTCACTCAGCGAAGGCAATCCACCCTTCCCTACGCTGCCGCGTCTGTGGTCTAATGGTTGAAAATTGCACGATTGATTGCCGTGACCGACTCGTTTCGCTAGACCAGCTCCGAGGAGAAGCTCAATGACTACCCAGACCGGAAACCTCACGCTGGACGAGCTGACCACGCGGGTTGCGCGCGGCGAAATCGATACGGTGATCGTCGCCTTCACGGACATGCAGGGTCGACTGGTCGGCAAGCGTCTCTCGGCTCGCCTGTTTCTCGAGGATGCCGCGGCGCACGGCGCTGAGTGCTGCAACTATCTGCTCGCCGTCGACGTGGAAATGAACACGGTCGAGGGTTACGCTATGTCGAGCTGGGGCCGCGGCTATGGGGATATGGCGATGCGGCCCGACCTCGATACCCTGCGTCTGGCGCCGTGGCTGCCCGGAACCGCCCTGGTCACCGCTGACCTGTACTGGCCCGACGACACCCCCGTCGTCGCCTCGCCACGGCAGATTCTGCGGCGGCAGCTCGACCGGCTGGCCGCACACGGTCTCGTCTCGTTTTGCGCGACCGAGCTGGAATTCATCGTGTTCGACGATGGATACCGCGCCGCCTGGCAGAAGGGGTATCGGGGCCTGACCCCCGCCAGCGACTACAACATCGACTACTCGCTGCTGGCATCCACTCGAATAGAGCCGCTGCTGCGGGAAATCCGCCTGGCCATGGACGGCGCCGGAATGTACTGCGAGGGCGTCAAGGGTGAGTGCAACCTCGGTCAACAGGAGATCGGGTTTCGCTATGCCACAGCCCTGGCCACCTGCGACAACCATTCCATCTACAAAAGTGGCGCCAAGGAAATCGCCGACGCGCACGGTAAGAGCATCACCTTCATGGCCAAATACAACGAGCGCGAGGGCAACAGCTGCCATATCCATATCAGCCTGCAGCGCCCCGGCGGTGAATCAGCGTTCTATCAAGCGGATGCCGAAGCTGGCATGTCGACCCTGTTCCGCCAATTTGTGGCCGGCCAGCTCGCCGTGATGCGCGAACTTACTCTTTTTTCGGCCCCCAACATTAATTCGTACAAGCGCTACGTACCGGGTAGTTTCGCCCCAACCGCGCTCGGCTGGGGCATCGACAACCGCACCTGCGCCCTGCGCGTGGTCGGTCATGGCCCCGGCATCCGGGTGGAGAACCGGGTGCCCGGCGGCGACGTCAACCAGTATCTCGCCGTCGCCGCCCTGATCGCGGCCGGTCTCTACGGCATCGAGCACGAACTCGAACTGGAGCCGGCCTATGCCGGCAACGCCTATACCAGCGGCCTGCCCCGGGTGCCCTCAACTCTGCGCGAAGCGGCCGATCTATTCACCGGGTCCGCTATCGCCCGGGAGGCCTTCGGCGACGAGGTCGTTGAGCACTACGCCAACAACGCCCGTATCGAGGTGGAGGCCTTCGACGCCGCCGTGACCGACTGGGAGCGGGTGCGTGGCTTTGAACGTCTCTAATGCTCCGGGACCGATCATCGGTCTGACCACCTATCTAGAACAGGCCCAGACGGGGGTGTGGGACGTGCCGGCAGCGATCCTGCCGCGGGTGTACTTCGATGCGGTCACGAGTGCGGGCGGGATCGCCGTGCTGTTGCCACCCCAGCCGGTGAATGCCGCCATCGCCCGGCGGGTGCTCGACGGCCTCGACGGCCTGATCATCACCGGCGGAAAAGACGTCGACCCGGCCCGGTACGGGCAGGCACCGCACGCGCAGACCGATGAATCCCGGCCAGACCGTGACGCCTGGGAAGACCTGCTACTGCACGAGGCTATCGCCCGCGAACTGCCATTTCTGGGCATCTGTCGCGGTGCCCAAATGCTCAACGTTGCCCTCGGCGGTAGTCTGCACCAGCATCTGCCCGATCTGGTCGGCGACACCAGCTACCAGGCAGGCGGAGGCGTGTTCAACGTCGTCGATGTCGTCATCGAACCGAACACGACCCTCAGTACACTGCTCGACGGCCAAACCCAACTGCCTGCCGTTCCGGTATACCACCACCAGTCCATCGACCGGGTCGCCGACGGCCTCTCCGTGACGGCGAAAACGGATGCCGGCATCGTGCAGGCGGTCGAACTGCCGGCGGTACCCTTCGGGGTAGCCGTGCAATGGCATCCGGAACAGTCGCCCGAGGACCTCCGCCTG
This sequence comes from Cryobacterium sp. Y62, assembly GCF_002929785.1. Lineage (NCBI taxonomy): Bacteria > Bacillati > Actinomycetota > Actinomycetes > Micrococcales > Microbacteriaceae > Cryobacterium > Cryobacterium sp. Y62. The sequence continues at coordinate 129,574 of NZ_PJJK01000121.1, forward strand.
TTCAGCGGGCTCATTGTGGCCGCCACCGAATATCGGGCGGCCCAGATTGAAGGAGCAATCCCGTGAGCAGCTACACCATCGTCAATCCGGCCGATGAGTCGATCGCAGAGACCATCGAGCACGTCGGCGTGGACGAAACCGACGAGGCCATCGCCCGGGCTGTCACGGCCCAGAAGCTGTGGGCGGCCGTCGATCCGGCCGATAAGGCCCGAATGCTGCGCCGATTCGCCGCGGCCGTCGACAGCAACCGGGAGAACCTGGCCGGTATCGAGGTGCGCAACTCGGGGCATCCGATCACGCAGGCCCGTTGGGAGGCCGGGCACGTTCGTGACGTGCTCGAGTATTACTCGGCGGCGCCCGAGCGTCTGTTCGGGCAGCAGATTCCGGTCGCCGGCGGCATCGACCTGACCTTTCACGAGCCGCTCGGAGTGGTGGGGGTGATCACACCGTGGAACTTCCCGATGACGATCGGTGCCTGGGGTTTCGCGCCGGCCCTCGCGGCCGGCAATGCCGTGCTGCTGAAACCGGCCGAGTGGACCCCACTCTCGAGCCTGCGGCTCGCTGCCCTCGCCCTCGAGGCCGGACTGCCCGATGGGCTGTTCCAGGTGCTTCCGGGGCGCGGTTCCGTCGTCGGAACCCGGTTCGTCACCCATCCGGACGTGCGCAAGATCGTCTTCACCGGATCGACCGCGGTCGGGAAGCAGATCATGGCGGGCTGCGCCGAGCAGGTGAAACGAGTCACCCTTGAGCTTGGTGGCAAGAGCGCCAACATTGTCTTCGCCGACGCTGACCTCGAACGGGCGGCAGCCGCCGCGCCGTCCGGTGTGTTTGAGAACGCCGGCCAGGATTGCTGCGCCCGCAGCCGTATTCTGGTGCAGGCGAGCAAGTTCGACCGGTTCCTGGAGCTGCTCGAACCGGCCGTCGCCGCCGTAACGGTGGGTGACCCGGCCGACCCCGCCACCGAAATGGGACCGCTCGTCTCTCGCCAGCACCACGCGGCGGTGTCCGCCTATCTGCCAGCGGATGCTCCGGTGGCGTTTCGAGGCCACGCCCCGACCGGTCCCGGATTCTGGGTCGCACCAACCGTGCTCACCCCGGCAAGCCGCACCGATCGCTGTGTCACCGACGAAATCTTCGGCCCGGTCGTGGTCGTGCTGCCGTTTAACGACGAAGCCGACGCAGTGCGCCTGGCCAACGACACCCAATACGGGCTGTCCGGCTCCATCTGGACCCGCGATGTCGGTCGGGCCCTTCGCGTGGCACGCGGCGTCGAATCGGGCAACTTGTCGGTCAACTCGCACTCCTCCGTGCGCTACTCGACCCCGTTCGGCGGTTTCAAACAGTCGGGCCTCGGGCGTGAGCTGGGGCCGGATGCCCCCCTGAACTTTACCGACACCAAGAACGTTTTCATCGCGGTCGACTAGCGCACCACCTGCGCGAAGCGTCCGCTTGTCAAAGATTGAAGGAGAAAATCGTGAGCAGCATCGCGCGAATGGACCTGACCCAGCGCCTGGCCGGCAAGGTCGCCGTCATCACCGGCGGGGCAAGCGGTATCGGGCTGGCCACAGCCAAACGGTTTGCCGCTGAGGGGGCGATGGTCGTGATCGGCGATCTTGACGAAACCGCCGGGCAGGCGGCCGCCGCGCTGGTCGGCGGGCTGTTCGTTAAGGTCAACGTCACCGATCAAAATGAAGTGAATCACCTGTTCGACACCACTTTCGACACCTACGGCTCGGTCGATGTGGCGTTTAACAACGCCGGTATTTCACCGTCCAACGACGATTCCATTGAAACCACCGAACTGCCCGCCTGGCAAAACGTGCAGGACGTCAACCTGAAATCGGTGTATCTGTGCTGCCGGGCGGCGCTTCGCCACATGGTCAGACAGGGCAGTGGATCGATCATCAACACCGCCAGTTTTGTCGCCGTGCTCGGCTCGGCGACGAGCCAGATCTCCTACACCGCGTCGAAGGGCGCAGTGCTGGCGATGAGCCGCGAACTCGGCGTGCAGTTCGCCCGCCAGGGCATTCGGGTGAACGCCCTCTGCCCCGGCCCGGTGAACACACCGTTGTTGCAGGAGCTGTTCGCGAAAGACCCGGAGCGAGCCGCACGGCGGCTCGTGCATATTCCGGTCGGCAGGTTCGCCGAGCCCGAAGAGCTCGCGGCGGCTGTGGCCTTCCTGGCGAGCGATGATTCCTCGTTCATAACCGGCTCGACCTTTCTGGTCGACGGTGGAATCAGCTCGGCCTACGTCACCCCAGAATAATGGCCGATCTACCCGGAGTCAGCGGCCTCGATAGCGGTCTGCTGCTGCGCCCGGTGTCGGGCAGCAATGCCTTCGAGGAGACCGTGCAACGGCTGTTGCAGACGGTTCGACTGGGCTTGGTCGCGCCCGGGGAACGACTGCCGTCCGAGCGTGATCTGGCCGCCCAATTGAATGTCAGTCGGGACACGCTGCGCGACGCCATTGCCTCCCTCGCCGAGGCTGGCTATCTGGTTTCTCGGCGTGGGCGATACGGTGGCACCTTCGTCACCGCGGTGATTCCCACGCTGCCCGGCCCCGAAGGTGCCGCGCCTGCGCTCGTCTCCGCCGCGATCGACGATGTGCTCACCCTGCGCGACATTCTCGAAATCGGCGCTGCCCGGGCCGCCGCCAGCCGGGTGCTGCCGGCCGCTGAGCGCGAGCTGCTCTGGGCCAGTTTGGGTGCCGCACGCGAGGCCAGCCCCGAGGATTACCGGCGCCTCGACGCCCGGTTACACCTCTATATCGGTGAGTTGGCGGGTTCTTCGTTGCTCGTGCCGCTGTTGGCCGATGTGCGAATGCGGGTCAACGAACTGCTTGATTCCATTCCCTCGCTCGGTCCGAACATCGCTCACTCCGACGCGCAACACGAGCAGATTGTGTTGGCCATTCTGTCCGGTCGAGCGGATGCCGCCGCGCAGGCTATGCGAGAGCATTTAGCCGGTACAGCGCTGCTGCTGCGCGGTTTTCTCGAGTAGCCGCGTCGCGGCATCCGTTTGTCGGGTCGCTCAGCCGATGAGCGCCTCGACCGGGCCGCGCACGAAGTAGAGCACGAACCCGACGGCGACGACCCAGAGCAGCGGGCTGATCTCACGCGCCTTGCCAGACAGGCTGCGCACGAGCACCCAGCTGATGAAGCCGGCGCCGATACCGTTGGCGATGGAGTAGGTCAGCGGCATCACGATGATGGTGAGGAAGATTGGCAGGGTACTGGAGAATTCGGTGAAGTCGAGGTGGCGAATCTGCGACACCATGAGCGCTCCGACAATGACGAGGGCGGCTGCGGCCACCTCGAGCGGCACGATCTGGGTCAACGGCGTGAAGAACATGGCGGCTAGAAAGAGGATGCCGGTGATCACGTTGGCGACGCCGGTGCGGGCTCCCTCGCCGATGCCGGCGCCGGACTCGATGAACACGGTGTTCGAGGAGGCGCTCGTCGCACCGCCGGCGACGGCTCCGATGCCCTCGACGATCAGGGCAGACTTCAGCCGCGGAAATTTGCCGTCCTTGTCGGCGAGGCCGGCTTCACTGGCCAGGCCGGTCATGGTGCCCATGGCGTCGAAGAAGTTCGTGAAGACGAGGGTGAAGACCAGCATCACGGCGGCGAGCATGCCGATGCGCTCGAAAGCGCCGAAGGAGACCTCGCCGATCAGGCCGAGGTCGGGCAGGGCGACGACGCTCGTCGGCAGCACCGGGGCGTTGAGGTTCCACCCGGCCGGGTTCGTACCGAACGACGGCCCGACCTTGAAGATGGCTTCCAGAATGACGGCGATGATGGTGGTCGCAACGATGCCGATCAGCAGGGCGGCCTTGACCTTGCGAGCCAGCAGCACACCCATGATGATCAGCCCGATCACGAAGATCGCGGTCGGCAGAGTGGCGATCGAGCCAGCATCGCCGAGCTGCACCGGCGGCGAGTTGGCGCCGCTGGCGCGCACGAAGCCGGAGTCGACTAGTCCAATGAACGCGATAAACAGGCCGATGCCGACCGTGATGGCGACTTTCAGCGGGCGCGGGATGGCGTTGAAGATGAGTTCGCGCAGGCCGGTTGAGGCGAGCAGCACGATGATGAGGCCGTTTATGACGACCAGGCCCATTGCTTCGGCCCAGGTGACCTGGCCGACGACGCTCACGGCGAGGAAGGAGTTGATGCCGAGACCGGCGGCGAAGCCGTAGGGCAAGCGGGCGATAACGCCGAACAGAATGGTCATGACGCCGGCGGTCAGCGCGGTGACGGCGGCGACCTGCTCGTTGGGCAGCCAGCCGCCCTCAACGTCGACGGCAGCCTGGTCGGCGCTGAACCCGCCGAGAATCAGCGGGTTCAGAATGACGATGTAGGCCATCGTGACAAAGGTGACGACTCCCCCGCGGAATTCGCGGGACCAGGTGGAGCCGCGGCTGGTGATCTCAAAGTAGGAGTCGACGCGGGCCTTCAAACCACGCGATGCCGGCTGCGGCGAGGCAGCTTGAGTGGGTGTTTCAGTGCTGCTAATGGTGTGCTCCCGGTGCCGTGGCTCTAACGCAAGGTTCCAGTCTACGACCGGGCCGGCGCTGGCTTAGACGTGCGGCACGAACCTGCCCCAGGCCAGGCGCCGTTCGCGGTGCGGGTCGGATTCGACCTGGTCCTCCCGATCGATGATGAGGGTCTCCCTGGTGCCTTCCTCGTACCGCGGCCACTCAGCCGAAGGCACCCCGTCGTGCACGAAGCCGAGCCACCAGCCCTGCATTCTTGTTCCAATGTCCTGAAAGGCGCGGCGCCCGCCGAGGGCAGTCATGCCGCGGCCGAACCAGCCGTCGAGGCGGTCGAATAGCGGAAAGAGTTCGAGGCCGTGCGTGGCATCGAGGCCCATCAGCCGCAGCAGACGAGGAGCGGCATCGAAGCGGTAGAAGTACACCGGAGCGTATCGGGAGTGCCGCTCGGCGACCTTCACGCTCGGATACCAAAAAGAGTAGTCACCCCCAAAATCGAGTGCGGCCCGCAGCGCCGGAATGCCCGGATACTGCGCCTTGAGCGCCTTCTTGGCCTTCTTCTTGGTTTTCTTGAAGATCGTGTGGATTCGCGCGGGTGTGGTGGCGAGAATGTCGATACGACCACTGAACAGCGAACCCTCACGCGCATTGGTACCGATGATCAGTGGGATGCGCGCGGCCCGGCCGTCGCGAAAGGCATCGAGCGGCCGCTCCGGCAGAAAATCGCCGTCGATGACCGGGCAGAGCGGAATCGTGCCCGGATCCTGATCCGGCGTGCGCACGGTCAGCGCGGTGGTCGCGGCGGCGAGCACGTCCGGGACGACGGAGAGCAGCTGGCTGGCCGCTTGTTCGTCGCCGTAGTCTGCGGAGCCTTGGTTCAGGCTGTCTACGAATTCGCCGGCCCAGCGCGCGGTGAGCTCACTCGGATAGACCGCGTTCGGCGGAGCGCTCTGCGCGATGGCCCGGTGGAACAGGCCGGCCGCGCTTGGCACCGTCATCAACGTGGTGACCGCATTGCCGCCAGCCGACTCGCCAAACAGAGTGACGGCATCCGGGTCCCCGCCGAACGCGCGAATGTTGTTCCGCACCCACTTCAACACTGCGACCTGGTCGCGCAGCCCCAGATTGCTCTCAAACGGATGCTCCGGCGAGGCAAACCGGGAAAAGTCCAGGTACCCGAGAGCGCCCAGTCGATAGTTGAAGCTGACGTACACGATACCGCCGCGCCGTACCAATCCCTCACCCTGGCGCGGAACCTCGCGACTGGATCCGACGCTGTAGGCACCGCCATGGATGAACACCATGACCGGTCGGAGGGCGCTGCCTGGTTGAGTGGCACCGTGCAATCGCGCGCCGTCACGCATCCGCTCATCGGGGGCGATCACGTTGAGATTGAGGCAGTCTTCACCCTGCGGAATGCGCGGATGGGCGCCGCGAAACTGACCCTTGTGGCTTTGCGGGGCGATCAGGCCCCACTGGCTCGCGTCCCGCACGCCGGTCCACGCCGAGGCGGGCTGCGGGGAGCGAAACCGTAGGTCGCCCACCGGAGCCGCCGCGTAGGGAATGCCGCGCCAGGCGAGTACGCCGCGTTCACGCACGCCGCGGAGCAGTCCGGTGGCCACTCGCACCTCGAGACCCTGATTGGTGGTCTGATCAGCGAGCTGGCTCATGGGCTCGAGTCTATTGCTGCGCAGGCTACGCTCAAACCTGATCACGGAACAGAAGAAACGAGAACGTTATGGCACTGCCCTGGACCCTGCACGGAAACGGAAGAACGGTTGGCGCGCAGGAGGTCGTCGGCCCGGGCGAACGCCTGAGCTGGCCGCTGACCATCGGAATCGGCTCGCAGCACGTCGTCGCGATGTTCGGCGCCACCTTTCTGGTGCCGCTGCTCACCGATTTTCCTCCCAGCACGACTCTGCTCTTCTCCGGCATAGGAACCTTGTTGTTTCTGCTGATCACCGGCAATAAACTGCCGAGCTACCTCGGCTCATCGTTCGCGTTCATCGCGCCGATCACCGCGGCAACGGCCTCGGCGGGCGTGGACAGCGCCCTGTTCGGAATTCTGGTCGTCGGCCTGCTGCTCGCGCTCGTCGGGTTGATCGTGCAGCTCACCGGCACCGGCTGGATCGACCGGCTGATGCCGCCGATCGTGTCGGGCGCCATCGTCGCCCTGATCGGGTTCAACCTGGCCCCGGTCGCCAAAGCCAACTTCGACAAGGCGCCGCTCACCGCGCTCATCACCCTCGTCGCGGTCATTTTGTGCACGGTGTTGTTTCGCGGCATCCTGGGTCGGCTGTCGATCTTTCTCGGCGTATTGGTGGGCTATGTGGCGGCCGTATTCTTTGGCGAGGTCGACTTCAGCCGCGTCGCCGAGGCTGCCTGGATCGGCCTGCCGCCGTTCACCGCCCCGGCCAACCCATTCGAGAACCCGGCCGCCGTGTTCGGGGTGCTTCCCGCCTTCCTGCCGGTCGTGCTCGTGCTCATCGCCGAGAACGTCGGCCACATCAAGGGTGTAGCGCAAATGACGGATGCGAAAGTGAACCGGCTCACCGGGCGGGCGCTGCTCGCCGATGGGCTGGCCACCATGCTCGCCGGCTTCGGCGGCGGTAGCGGAACCACGACCTACGGCGAGAACATCGGCGTGATGGCGGCGACGCGCATCTACTCCACGGCGGCCTACTGGGTCGCCGGAATTGTCGCGATCCTGCTCGGCCTCTCCCCCAAGGTCGGTGCGATCATCTTCACGATTCCCGACGGGGTGCTCGGCGGCGTCACCACCGCGCTGTACGGGCTGATCGGCGTCATCGGTGTGAAGATCTGGCTCGACAACAAGGTCGACTTCTCCAAGCCGGTCAACCAGTTCACTGCGGCGACAGCGCTCATCATCGGCATCGCCGACTTCACGCTGAACGCCGGCACCCTCAGCTTCAACGGCATCGCGCTCGGCACGGTCGCTGCCATCGTGATCTACCACCTGATGACCTGGGTCGCCCGGGTACGCAGAACCGCCTAGCGCCCCCTCCAACCATCTCCCGGGTCCGGGCACTGTGGCAGGGCTAGGCGTGCAGGACGGGCACGATCAGATAGACGCCGTAGAGCACGGCGACCGCGCACAGGATAAAGCAAACGCAGCCGGCGTACAGGGCCAAACGCTTCTGGGCGTCCGACAGCGGGTTCGCCGCGGCAGCCTTGCGCGCTCGCTTGACCTGCTTCGCGGCCTTCTTGGGGCTCAGCACGGTAATTGCGCCGGTGAACTCGTGCGGCCCCACCAGGGGGATGCGGCCGGCCGTGGTGAACAAGCGCAGACCGAGCGAGTAAAGGCTCACCACCAGTGCCGCCGAGACGAGCGACGCTGCGGAAACGATGAGGAACGCCGCCCAGTCGATCAAAGCGACACCTTCCTGCGGGCTGAACGAGAGAGTCGCCGCGGCGTTTTCTTGATGCTGACAACCCGGCCGGCATCGTCGATATCGTTGAGCAGTGTGTGGTGAGTGACCCGATTGCGCCGGGACCAGCGGAACAGGACCATGATCACGATGGTTCCAATCACCATGTCCAGCACAATGCCGATCGGGCCGAGCAAGGCCAGCCCGGCCGCGAATGCACCCATGATGGCCGAGGCGGGCAACGTCATAACCCAGCCGAGCGCGATGCGTCCGGCCATGCCCCAGCGAATCGTCGAGCCACGGCGGCCGAGCCCTGAGCCGATCACCGAACCGGAGGCGACCTGGGTGGTGGAGAGCGCGAAGCCGAGGTGGCTCGAGGCCAGGATGGTCGCGGCGGTGCTGGTTTCAGCGGCAAAGCCCTGTGCGGGCTTGATCTCGGTCAGTCCGGTGCCCATGGTGCGAATGATGCGCCAGCCGCCAGTGTAGGTGCCGATCGCGATCGCCAGCGCGCAGGCGGCGATCACCCAGAACGTTGGCCCGCTGCCGACGGCCTGGAATCCGCCGGCGATCAGGGTCAGGGTGATCACACCCATCGTCTTCTGTGCATCGTTGGTGCCGTGGGCGAGGGCGACGAGCGAGGAGGAGAAGATCTGCGCGTAGCGAAAGCCGCCGCGCCCGTCGGGCTGACCGACGTCCCGGCGAGTGATCATATACGCGAGGCGGGTAGCAACGAGGGCGACAACGCCGGCGATCACGGGCGCGATCAGGGCGGGCAGAATGACCTTCGCGGCGACAACGTTGTAGTCGACGGCCTGAGTGCCGACACCGATGATGGTAGCGCCGATCAAACCGCCGAACAGGGCATGGCTGGAGCTCGACGGGAGCCCCATCAGCCAGGTGACCAGGTTCCAGACGATCGCGCCGATCAGACCGGCGAAGATCAGCTCGGGGGTGATCAGCACCCCGCCGTCACCCTCTTTGATGATGCCGCCCGAGATTGTGCGGGCGACCTCAGTCGACAAGAATGCCCCGACCAGGTTGAGAATCGAGGCGACACCGACGGCGACCTTGGGCTTCATGGCGCCGGTCGCGATCGGGGTCGCCATAGCATTTGCCGTGTCGTGAAAGCCGTTGGTGAAGTCGAAAATGAGGGCCAGGGCGACGACCAACACGATGATGAGGCTGAAATCAGGCACGGGACACCACGCTCTTTAGATCGGCGCCGAAGGTGAAGGTGGCGCGCACGGGCACACCGGCGAGCACACCGGGCAGCCAATGGCGGGCGTCGTCCCACATCTCATCGACCGGGAGGGTCGTCACGTCGAACCAGAGAGGGTTCAGCTCGTTGGATTCCCGCGGCGTTCCCGACCACTCCTCGCAGACGAAGACGGTCGACTCCTGGCTCCACTCGTTGCGGTGTGGAAACAGGTAGGTGAGCAGGCCCAGTTCGGTCAAAGCGGATGCCGCCACCACGAGTCCCGACTCCTCTTCGATTTCGCGCACCGCAGCATCCACTGCGGTTTCGCCGCTTTCGAGCTTGCCACCCAGACCGACGATGTTTCCCATGCCGAGGCCTTTCTTCTTGCGCCCCAGCAGAACCTGCTGGTTGCCTTCGGCAGATAGTCGAGTGAGGTAGCACACACATACCTGGGGCAAAGTCATTACCTCATCTTAACGCGCGCGCAGCTGGTTGGGAGGCAGCTCGGATAAGCTCCGATTATGAATTTTGTACCAGCTACCGGAACCATCACCATGTTCACGACCGACTGGTGTGGTTACTGCAAACGATTGAAGAAGCAGCTCGACACCGTCGGAATTAGCTACACCGAGGTGAATATCGAACGGGTTGATGGTACGTCGGAGCTCGTCATGAGCCTCAATAACGGCAACCAGACTGTGCCGACGATTTTATACCCCGACGGCTCAGCGGCGACCAATCCGTCGCTGGCACAGGTTCAGGCCAAACTCGGCTGATTTGCGCTGATCTGATTTGCGCTGTCGCAGCGACGATCGGTGTCGTGGCCTGCATTTGAGAAATTGGCACTGGTTCGAACCCGAGCCAAGAACGCAAAGCCTGCCGCGACGCGCGCGGACGGCCTGTCTAACCGAAGAGTACCGCGGCCTCGTCGTAGCGGGCCGGTGTGACGCGCTTGAGACCGATGGTGGCGGCGGCGATGCTCACGACGTCGATCTCGGTGCCGCGCAGTGACACCATCGATCCCCACTGCGAGTTGTGGATCGCGTCGACGGCGGCCATGCCGAGTCGAGTCGCGAGCACGCGGTCATAAGCCGAGGGGGCGCCGCCGCGCTGGGTGTGGCCGAGCACGGTCGCTCGGCTCTCGATGCCGGTGCGTTCTTCGATCAGCGGAGCGATGACCTCGCTGATTCCACCGAGGCGGGGACGATTGAAAGCGTCCAACCCCTTGGTAGAGTGCGCCTCCTCCATTCCAGAGAGCAGAAAGCCTTCGGAGACCACGATGACGGGGGCACGGCCGCGGTCGCGCACATGCTCGACCCAGTTGCAAATCTGTTCGATCGACTTCGGTTGCTCCGGGATAAGGATGGCATGGGCGCCGCCCGCCATGCCGGAATGCAGGGCGATCCAACCAACGTGGCGTCCCATCACCTCGACCACCATGCAGCGGCCGTGGGATTCAGCGGTGGTGCGCAGCCGGTCGATGGCTTCGGTGGCGATTTCGACGGCCGTGTTGAAGCCGAAGGAATAGTCGGTGGCTTCAAGGTCGTTGTCGATGGTCTTGGGCACACCGACAATGTTGAGGCCGGCTTCGGTCAGGCGATGCGCGGCGGTGAGCGTGCCCTCGCCGCCAATGGCGATCACGGCGTCGATGCCGTTCTCATCGAGGGTGCGTTGGATATTCTCCGGTCCGCCGTTCTCACCCTCGAACGGATTGGTGCGGGAACTACCCAAAATGGTGCCGCCCTGACGAGACAGCCCGCGAACGCTGTGCCGGTCGAGCGGCATGAATTCGCTCTGCACCAGGCCCCGCCAACCGTTGCGAATTCCGACGAACTCAAAATCGTGCGTGCGCACGCCCTTGAGCACGGCACCGCGAATGACCGCGTTGAGCCCGGGGCAGTCGCCGCCGCTAGTAAGAATACCGATCTTCATTGCTGGCCGATCCTGGTAGCTGGGCGAATCCGGTCGATTGATCATGACGCGACGCGCGCCACCAATCAATGTCAGAACAAGCGCATCAAAGATGCACGCTTGACAATCATGCTGCCTGACCGAGCACGGCTCAAATCGACCCGCCCCGGTCGGTCGCGCACGGCCTCACAGTTTTCCGTCGAGTGCCTGGGTCAGCAGGTAGATCAGGGCGCTCTCCTGCACAGAGTCGGCCGCGGCGTACTCTTCCTGCGAACCGTCCAGCGCACGAGCAGCAAGGCCCTGCTTGCTGCCGATCAGATCGGCAATGCGCGCATCGATGGTGTGCGCGGCGATAATGCGCCAGGCGGTGACAGGCTCATCCTGCCCGATGCGGTGCACCCGGTCGATGGCCTGGGTCTGCTCGGCTGCGGTCCAGCTCAGCTCGGCCAGCACAACGTTCGAGGCGGCCTGCAGGTTGACGCCGACGCCGGCCGCGGTGAGCGAACAGACCGCGATCGCAACGTCGGGATCGTTGTTGAATGCGTCGATCGCTGCCTGCCGGGCAAGCGCGCTCTGGTCACCGCGCAACGAGACCGTTTTAAGGTCTCGCTTGGCGAAGATCTCCTCAGCGGTGTCCATGACATCGATGTGCTTGGCGAAGAACACGACCTTGCCGACCGACCGGGCCAGCTGAGCCGCGTAGTCGGCCGCGAGACCGGCCTTGGCCTGACCGATTTTGCGCACCATTGTGAAGACGTTCTCACCGGTGCTCTGGCCCTTGGAATCTTCGAGTTCGGCGTGCGCGACGGCGCGAATGTAGGCGTCCCGCTGGTCCTCGTCGGGAAGGGCCGGACCGCCAGAGCCCGTGTGCCGGGCGGCCACGAGAGCACGGTACCGGATAACCAGCCGGGCACCGAGTTCACGTTCGGCCTGGCGGATGGACCGACCGAGGTCGTCGTCGAGCTCGACCGGGAGATCGGCAATGCGCTTGGCCGGCAGGTCAGCGGCGACGTCGATCTTGCGGCGACGCACAATGCCCATGTCGATGACAGCAGCGCGTGCTTCCTTGTAGAACCCCATGTCGGCCGGCGTGAGGCCCGTTTCTTCGAGGCGTTTCAGCAATGCGGGGGCTGGCTTGTCGCCGTCAATCCAGCCGAGGAACTGCCAGATGGCCCGAAAATCGTCGACGTCGTTGATCAGGGGTGTTCCGGTCAGGGCCATCAGCAGCGGGTTCCCGCCCGGGGTACGACGCCGAATCTGGTCGGCCAGCGAGAGCACGTGCTTGGAGCGCTGGGAGGCGAGATTCTTGATGAAGTGGGCCTCGTCGACGACCATGCCCTTGAACCCGAGGGTGCCCAGCCAGGCCAGGTGTCGGTCGAGCACGTCGTAGTTGACCACGACCACATCGGCGAAGGCGTCTAGGGTGTCACCATCGCCGTGGATGACGGTGGCACGCCGGTTCGGTGTCCACATTTCCACTTCGCGAGCCCAGTTCATCTTGACGACGTTGGGCACGATGGCCAGCAGAGGGTAGGCGTTGGCAACGGATGCCGCCAGCAGGCTCTGCGCCGTCTTGCCGAGGCCGGGCTCATCGGCGAGCAGATAGCTGCGGTGGCCCAGACGAGCGCTCTCGATGAACCGCGCCTGGTGCCGCATGAGCTCCATACCATTCGGCGACAGTCGGTCAAGCCTGGGGGCCTCCGGCATATCCATGCTGGCGGCCTGGCCGCCCGCGCCGTACTCAAACGATTTGAATAGGGGGCCGAGCAGTTCCCAATTGGCGAGCCGGCGCGGATGCACGATCGGTTGCGCTGCCGCACTGAAGTCGGGGGCGAGAAACGGGTTGGCTAGCTGCCGGGCTTTGACCGACTGGGGGACGACCTGGTTCTGCAGCACGACCGGTTTGGCTTCGGGTTCGCGGGTGATGATGAGTTCGTCAGGGCTCAGTTCGGCACCGGATTCCAGCAGCCAGTCCCGCCGAAACCGCTGAGCCACGGTGGAGACGCCGGCATCGGGTTCGAGCAGGGTGATCAGGCTCGTGTCGCGAGCTGCGGTCTTGGCCAAAATCTGGGCGATACCATCGAGGCGTTTGAGCAGCTCGGCCCGGTTGGCGTCGGAGAGGTCCTTATCGCCCTTGATCCTGGCGCGTTCCTCGCGCATGAGCAGGGCAATGACCTGATACTTGGTGCGGTTGGTCGGCCCGAGCTTGGTCCCGGACTGCGCCTTCGCCTCGACCTCGCGCACCTTGCGGGCAAGAATCGGGATGATCGGCGCGTCGTCGTCACGCGAACGCGGGTGTGCCCGATTGCGGGTGATACCGCCGCGGCCGAGGTTGTTCCGGCTGCCCGAGGCATCGGTGCGGGTATAAGCCATTGTTCTCCACTCAAAAGCAGCACGGTACGGGTACCGGCTGTAACCGTCCACGCGAGCCGGTCACGGCCTCCAACTGTTGCCGGAACACTGCAGCCCGCCAATCGTTCTGATGAGTTCTCAGAAATAAACGATTCACGAAACACAGTACGGGTCGCGATCATCACGCAAAACTCGTGGTCAAGCGGATGCTGTCGCAGCGGTGGTGCCGTCGAATCACGCGCCTTTACAGGCGTTGGTTCAACGAGTACGGCCATCGCCAGCGAGTGCACGGTAGAGACCTGACCCGGTTCTCTCAACGCGGTAGTAGTCTACGCCCCCGTTCAATTCTTGCGAACCGGTACCTTGGTGCGCAGGCCGACTGCGATAAAAATGATCGCGGCGATGAACTGGGCCGAGACCCAGCCCTGCCCGCTGAGGTCAAGAATCACGACGGGGTTCCACAGAATCGCCATCGGCACGAGGCCGATCAGCCAGAACCAGGAACGCGCCTGCAGCACAAAGACGCAGAGAATGAGCGCGAGGATGCTCACCGCGTAGCGGATGATGATGAAGCTTTCGCTATCCAGCAGGGCGAGGCCGGCGAGCAGGGCGATTGCCCCCAGCAGGCCCGGTGCGAGGGCAGCGCGGGTGAAGGTCGGTTCGGCTGGTGTACCCATTACACGTCCCATCAGACGCCCCCGCCGCCGCCGCCGCCGCCCCCGCCCCCCNCGGAGAGCTCGTGGCGGTGCCCGACCACGACGCGGCAGAGGACGCCGAGAAGCTGCTGATAGCACCGGTAAACAGCGCAGCCTGGAACATTCCCGTTCCGGAATACCAGTCGGGCTGGGTGCCGCTCTCGGCGTAATACCCGCCCATTACCTTCGACCATTCCTTCTCCTGGCCGAACAGTACCGCCAAGGGCAGCACGCGCTCGTAGAGTTTCACGATCTGAAGGGAGGGGGCATCCGCTGTGATGGTAGCTCTGGTCAGATCGGAACGACCGTTCTCTGTCCGGTAAACGGACCGCACGGCCCCCTTTGGACTCTGCAGGATACGAAGCCGTTCGGCTTCGGCAAGACCTATATACAACTTGACGCCTTTCAAATAGTCACGCAGTTCAGCGCCGCTGTCGGTGAGCGGTCGCAGATTTCCGGCACAGACGAAGGTGGCCACCGCGGCCGCGATACCCAGCACGATGAACAGCAGCGGCCAGAAGCCGCCCACGACCGTGATGATGGCCCCGAGACTCGCCGCCAGCGCGGCCAGAGCGCTTACGCTGGCCAGCAGGAACAACCAGACCCGCAGCCCATCGTTCTGCTTCTCCCGCAGTCCCAGGCGCAGCGATTCAGCGCGGGTCGCCAACGGTTCCTTCTGCAGTGCCTTACTGAGTGAAACGCTTTTTTTCTTCAGGTCGCGCTGGTCGCCGGGCCGCAAGCCGGGAAAAAGCTTGCCGAGAATGCGGCTTTCGGTCTCGTCAACAGCTTCGGCGTGCACGAATTCCAGCAGAAAGTGATTCTTCTTGTCGTCGGCATCAAGAATGCGCACGTTGCCGCGCACGGCGAAGCTGATGAATTGTGCGGCCATCGCCTTGGCAGCGGCACCGACGACGTCGCCGGAGGTGAGCAGATTGACGCCTCGCGGCGGAAGATATTCGGCGATGATGGTGAACCGGCCCGGCGCAGCGCGCCACCGGGTGGCCCGCAGGATCCCAGCGACGAGTGCCGTCAACAGCCCAAAAATCGCCGCGACCAGCGCAATGCCCGGCCAAGCGTTGGCTGTGAAGGAGTCGTCGCGGGGCACGAAGGTGCCCGGCTCGAACTGCACCACGACCGTGACATTCTCCCGCGCCCCCAGATCGGTGGCCGTCGCCGACACGGTCGGGTCAGTGGCCAAGCCGGTCAAGCGGATGCCGTCACACGGCTGGTCCGCGAGCTCCGATCCCTGAAAACAGAACACGTCGCCCGCCAGGTGGTCCACCAGTTGCGGATCGAAGTGCACCGTCGCGGTCACCAGACCGAAGCTCTGGTCCCAGCCGGTGCCGTTGACATCCCAGTAGAACTCTTCGGTGTTCGCGTCGGACGGGTACAGGATCACGTTGGACTGGTGATAACTGATGACGTAAGTCTGCGCACCGTGCACGAACTCATCGGTCGCAATCGTCACGTCGATGAATTCCTGGTCACGGTCTTCACTCGTGGTGTCGGTGTCGGTGTCGGTGTCGAACGAGCGCAGCGTGCCGTTTTCGTCGGTGACGCTGTCGATCACGATGCCGGTGGGGTGACCGTCATACCGGGTGGGGATGGCGCGGCGGATGCCGTGGTTCTGGTCGGTGTCGGGGAATCGGGCGACGATCGTTTCCACCGTCGTGAGGGTTGACCGACCGTCGGTGTCCCGGGCAAGTTCATACTCGGCGCCGAAGGAGTCGAAGCTGTAGTCGTTGACGTCCTGCCGCATGGTCAGGGTTGGCACAGCGGCCTGGGCGGTTGGAGCCGCGGCGAGCACGACTCCCCCAATGACAGCACCGATCACCGCCACGACCAGCGCACCGAGGGCCAGGAAACGTGCTGGGCGAACCGATCGGGGCATAAGTCCACTCTACCGAGCCGTACTGGCCCGGCCGCCGCCCGGGTCAGGCGTGCTGAATCGGAATCGACGTCGTCGACGGCGGGCGCTCGAACAGCATCTCCAGCCCCGGCCGCAACTCGGCCAGCCAGGCGGCATAGCCGGCCTCGTTCAGATGCAACCGGTCGATTCCGAAGGTCGGGTCGAGTTCACCGTCTGGCAACGCCAGTGCCGGCCACAGGTCGAGGTATTGCACGTGTTGGGTGGGGGCGTACTGCCAGACGTGCCGGTTGATGGAGCGGATTGTGCCGGCGAAGTCTCGGTCGCGCGGCAGCACCGATTGCACCATGATGCGGGTCTCCGGCAGGGCACGGCGCAGTGTGTGCAGGATGGTTTCGAGGTTACGCACGACGTACTCGTCGGATTTGCGCCAGCCGAGATCGTTGGTGCCGACCCCGATCACAATGGCATTGGGCCGCAACTTAATCACCTGATCAAGTTGTGAAATAACCTCATCGGTGGTGTTGCCGCTCGCAGCGAGATTGTGTACCTCGTGCTCGGGAAACCATTCTTCCCACTGACCATTCGCGGTGAGGCCGTCGCCCAGGAAGGCGAGTGAAACTGTCATAATAGGCCTCCTATCCGCTACCCATCATGCCCCGAACCGGGCAGAGTCGCCAGAATTCCCAGAGTATACGCACGCTTTATCGACACATCTACCCGACCATCAGGCGTTGTCGGAGCGTGTAGCCGACGAAAGCGAATGCTCCGCCTCGGCTTCCTGTTCCGCCGCAGCCGCGGCCGTGATGCGCGTGGCCATGCCCTCGAAAATGATCCCGTGAAACGGAAAAATAACCGCCCAGTACAGCCGACCGCCGAGGCCGCGGGGAAAGAACACCGCGCGCTGCCGATAGAGCGAGCCACCGGCATCCGTCGGTGTAACGCTCATTTCGAGCCAGGCCCGCCCGGGAACGCGCATCTCGGCGCGCAATCGCAGAAAGCTGCCGTGGTCGATCTGTTCGACCCGCCAGAAGTCGAGCACCTCACCCGTGTGCAGGTGGTCGGGGTTTCGGCGGCCGCGGCGCAGGCCCACCCCGCCAACAGCCTTGTCCATCAGGCCACGCACAGCCCAGGCCAGCGGGAAAGAATACCAGCCGTTTTCGCCACCGATGCTCTCGATAACCCGCCAGAGAGCGGCCGGGGCAGCTGGGGTGGTCTTCTCGCGCAGGTCGGTGTAGACGGCGTGGCCGGCCCAGTCCGGGTCGCTTGGGAGCGGGTTACTCGAAGCGCCCTCGATCGAGGAGTTACGCCAGCTGGTCTCGACGTCGCCGTCGCGCATGCGGCCCAGCGCCAGGCGCACCGCGCGCCGGTAGCCGGTGAGGCCGCCCTCCGGCTGCGGAATGTACTGGTCGATGTCGCTCTCATGCACGACGCAGTCATACTGCAGCGACGCGATGATGGGAATGGCGAGGTTACGCGGAATGGGTGTGACCAGGTTCACCCACTGCGAGGCGAGCCACGGGGTGAGCACTGGCAGGGCGGCGATGGCCCGCTGTTTCAGTCCGGCTTCGAGGGCGTAGCCGTTCATCATCTGGCCATAGCGCAACACGTCGGGGCCGCCGATGTCGAAGGTGCGGTTTACTTCGGGGGCGAGGTCGGCCGCGGCCTGCAGGTAGTAGAGCACGTCACGCACGGCTATCGGCTGGATCTTGTTGCGCACCCACTTCGGCGCCGGCATATAGGGCAGCACATCGGTGAGGTGACGAATCATCTCGAACGAGGTCGAGCCGGAGCCAATGACAACGCCGGCCTGGAAGGCCGCGGTCGGTACACCGCTGGCAAGCAGGATGCGGCCGACTTCCCTGCGGGAGTTCAGGTGGGCCGACAACGCGCCGGTTTCGGGATGCAGCCCGCCGAGGTAAACGATGCGCCCGATTTCGGCGCCGACAGCCGCCTGGGCGACGTTTTCGGCAGCCAGGTGCTCGGTTTCTTCGAAGTCACCGGCCGCGCCCATCGAGTGCACGAGGTAGTAGAGCACGTCGACGTCGATGCAGGCGCGCTGTACCGAGGCCAGGTCACCAAGGTCGCCCTCGACGATTTCGACCTGGTCGGCCCAGGGCACATCGCGTAACTTTGACGGGGTGCGCACGAACACCCGCACCGTGAAACCGGCTTCGAGGAGTTTGGGTACGAGGCGTCCACCGATGTAGCCGGTCGCTCCCGTGACAAGTGCTCTGCGTGAGGTCATGCGGCGGAGTTTATCCCGTCCGCTTGACCCCCCGCTGGGTACTTCGGATCCGAATTAGAGAATGGCTTTGGTGTGCCAGACCGTCTTCAGTTCGGTGAAGGCGAGGATGCGCGACAACGCCGGTGCTGCGGCATCCGCTCCCGTCTCGGGTGGTAGCACCCGCTTGAGCGTGTCGGCAGCGCTGATCTGCAGCTCGACCCAGTCGAGGTCGTTGGCTCCGACGAGGTCGAGAGCGTTGACGTCGGCGTGGCTGGCCAGCCAGGGCGCGATCTCGGCCGGCGAACCGGTCACGATGTTGACCACCCCACCGGGCACATCACTCGTGGCGAGCACCTCGCCGAGGCTGATTGCAGGCAGCGGCGCACTCTCGTTGGCGACGACGACGACGGTGTTTCCGGCGACGAGGGCCGGGGCGATGGCGCTGACCAGTCCGAGGAGCGATTCGGCGCTCTGTGGCGCGATGATCGCCACGATGCCGGTGGGTTCTGGCACGGACAGGTTGAAGAACGGTCCGGACACTGGGTTGGCGTTGCCGGCAACCTGCACGTACTTGTCGGCCCAGCCGGCATACCAGACCCAACGGTCGATGGCTTCGTCGACCTGGGCGCTCGCCGCTGCGGCATTGACGCCCTCGCAGCTCATGATTTCGTCGATGAACTGGCTCCGACGACCCTCGAGCAGTTCGGCGATGCGGTACAGCACCTGGCCGCGGTTGTAGGCCGTGGCTCCGGCCCAGCCACCGAGCGCGCTACGAGCGGCAACGACAGCGTCGCGGGCATCCTTGCGGCTGCCCTTGGCTGCATTGGCCAGAAACTCGCCCTTGTGCGAGAGCACCTCGTAGACGCGTCCGGATTCGCTGCGCGGAAACTTGCCGCCGATATAGAGCTTGTAGGTTTTGGGGATGGCGAGGCGGTTCACTTGGCGGCCTTCTTTGCAGACGTGGACTTCTTGGTGACCGGTGTCGCGTGAACAGCGGCGGCGGACCGCGAACCAGTGCGTACGGCGGGCTTGAGGTACGCGGCGAGGCCGTGGCGGCCTCCCTCACGGCCGTAGCCGCTCTCCTTGTAGCCGCCGAATGGGCTCGACGGATCAAACTGGTTGAAGGTGTTCGCCCAGATCACGCCGGCGCGTAGCTTGTCGGCGACGGCCAGGATGCGGCTGCCCTTGTCACTCCAGATTCCGGCGGAGAGACCGTACGGGGTGTTGTTCGCCTTGGCGATGGCCTCGGCCGGGGTGCGAAAGGTGAGCACCGAGAGCACCGGGCCGAAGATCTCGTCGCGGGCTATGCGGTGGCTGGTCGACACGTTGGTGAAGATGGTCGGCGCGAACCAGAAACCAGTCGTAGGGATGACGCAGTCGGCACTCCAGCGTTCGGCGCCCTCCCGCTGACCCAGCTCGGACAGTTCGCGAATGCGGGCGAGCTGCTCTGCACTGTTGATGGCGCCGATATCGGTGTTCTTGTCAAGCGGGTCGCCCAGGCGCAGCGTCTGCATACGACGCTTGAGCCGATCTATGACGTCGTCGTGGATGCTTTCCTGCACGAGCAGGCGACTGCCGGCGCAGCAGACGTGGCCCTGATTAAAGAAGATGCCGCGCACGATGCCCTCGATCGCCTGGTCGATCGGGGCGTCGTCGAAGACGATGTTGGCGCCCTTGCCGCCGAGTTCGAGGCTGACCTTCTTGTCGGTTCCCGCGACCGAACGGGCAATAGCCCGCCCGACCGACGTTGACCCGGTGAAGGCGACCTTGTTGACGCCGGGGTGGTTGACGAGGGTCTGCCCGGTGCTGCCAGCACCGGTGATGATGTTCACGACACCGGCGGGCAGATCGGCCTGCTGCAGAATCTCGGCGAACAGCAGCGCGGTGAGCGAGGTGGTTTCGGCGGGCTTGAGAACGACGGTGTTACCGGCGGCGAGGGCCGGGGCAATCTTCCAGGCGAGCATCATGAGCGGAAAGTTCCACGGGATGACCTGGGCCGCAACGCCGAGCGAGGCCGGGTTCGGGCCTACTCCGGCGTGATCGAGCTTGTCGGCCCAGCCGGCGTAGTAGAAGAACCAGGCGGCGACGAGGGGAATATCGACATCGCGGGTTTCCTTGATCGGCTTGCCGTTGTCGAGAGTTTCGGCGACGGCGAGTTCGCGGGCGCGTTCTTGCACCAGACGAGCGATGCGAAACAGGTATTTACCTCGGTCGCTGCCGGACAGGCGGGACCAGACCCCGTCGTAGGCGTGACGGGCGGCGGCAACGGCGGCGTCGACATCCGCTTCATTGGCGGTCGCGATCATGGCGATCTGCTGCTCGGTGGCCGGGTTGATGGTCTGAAACGGGGTGCCCCGGCCGGCCGTGAACTCACCGTTGATGAACAGACCGTAATCGGTTTTGAGGCCCAGCAGGGCCTGCGACTCGGGGGCCGGAGCGTAGTCAAGAAATTTCATGGTCGTTCCTAATCAATCGTCACGTAGTCGGGGCCGGAGTAGTGCCCGGTCGCCATCTTCTGGCGCTGCAATAGCACGTCGTTCAGCAGGCTGGACGCGCCGAACCGGAACAGGTGCGGTACGAGCCACTCCTCCCCCACGGTTTCGGCGACTGTCACGAGGTACTTGATGGCGTCCTTCGAGGTGCGGATGCCGCCGGCCGGCTTCACTCCGATGCGCACGCCGGTGAGGCGGTGCCAGTCGCGCACGACCTCAAGCATCGACAACGTCACCGGCAGCGTCGCAGCCGGGGTTACCTTGCCGGTGGAGGTCTTGATGAAGTCTCCGCCAGCCAAAATGGCCAGCCAGGAGGCGCGGCGCACGTTGTCGTAGGTGTTCAGTTCGCCGGTCTCGAGGATGACCTTGAGGTGAGCCATCGATCCGTCGGCGCGGCGGCAGGCATCTTTCACAGCCACGATCTCGTCGTAAACCTGGCCGAATCGGCCGGCCAGAAAGGCGCCACGGTCGATGACCATGTCGATCTCGTCGGCGCCGGCGGCGACCGAGGCGCGCACATCAGCGAGCTTGACGCTAATCGATGCGCGTCCGCTGGGAAAAGCAGTGGCGACGGCGGCCACGTTGACTCCCTCGGTGCCGCCGTTGGCGTGGGCAGCGCCGAGCGCAACGACGGCCGTGCCGACCATGTCGCCGTAGACGCAGACCGCGGCGACGCGCGGGCAGCCGGGGTCACCAGAGTCAGGTACCAGCGCCTTGGCGACGAGCGAACGCACCTTGCCAGGGGTGTCGGCTCCTTCGAGGGTGGTGAGGTCGATCAGTCCAATAATGGTGTCGATCGCCCAGCGCTTGGAGCTGGTCTTGATCGAGCGGGTACCGAGGTCGGCAGCGCGGGCTTCGAGGCCGACGGCGTCGATTCCGGGGATGCCGTGCAGGTACCGGCGCAGGTTGGCGTCGGTGGCTTCCCCGCCGATCAACGCGAGGGCGCGCTGATCGGGTTGGTAGGTGGCCAAGGGGCTACTGGTCATGGGGTGTCCTTTTGAGCGGTGGCACGGGTATCTTCAGTCTTGGAGGAGGGCGTTCGCGGTGTCTTCGTCGGTCACCAGAACGGTGCACAGCCCGTTGCGCACGACGGCGCGGGCGATGGCGTGTTTGGAGCGTCCGGAAATGACGGCGATGGTGAGCGGGGCGCGCCGCAACTGGTCGAGCTGAATGCCGACCGTGCGTTCGTTGAGTTCGGGGTCGACGATTCGGCCGTTTTGATCGATGTAGCGGCCGACAACGTCGCCGACTGCACCGCGCGTCACGAGGTCGTCGATCTGGGCGACCGTCAGGTAGCCGCTATCGACCAGGGCGGAATTTGCATCTGCTTGACCGGCGCTGAAGACGTAGGCCTGGGCATTGCGGGCCAGGGCAAGCACCCCGGCAACCGTGCGGTCGGCCTCCATCGCCTGTTTGGTTTCAAGGCGTTCGAAGATGGCCGGGCTGGGCAGCAGAGTGGCCGACCCGTCGGCCTTGTGCGCGATGGTCACCGCAGTGGATGCCGCGGTGCCGGTGCGCTGATTCAGGCTGACGCCACCGTTGATCTGCACCACGTTCACTCCCGGCGCCCAGCCCTGTTTGAGGTGCAGGGACACGTCGTGCAGGGTGCGACCCCAGCTGATGCCGAGCGTGCGTGGAATCGGGCGGAGGCTCGTGAGATAGTCGGCGGCGGCCTGCGCGGTACGCGACTGCAGCTCAGCGTCGCTCGACACCCCGGCGGAGGAGACCACGATCGCGTCGGTCAAGCCGGTCGATTCGCGTAAGCGGCGTTCGATCGGTAGTCGCCGGGCGCGCGGGTGCACGATTTCGATGCGGATGAAGCCGTTGGCCTTAGCGCTCGCGAGCAGCCGGCCAACCTTCCAGCGGGTGAGGCGCAGAATGACACCGATCTCATCCTGGGTCTGGTTTTCTTCGTAGTACAACTCGGCCGCGCGGATGGAGAGGAGTTCGTCGGTGTCACTCATACGGTTCACGGTCCAATCTTTCGAATTCAGCCTACGTGAGCCCGACGCGCGAATCAACAGCTGTAGGCGATCTTGCTCTCTTGAGCAGCGGCCACCGCTGGCGCGTTGAGCGGACCCATCCCATACGATCAGTGCATGCGCACCAGTGAAGCCTTCGAGTACGTTCTCGCCGTCGACGTTGGGGGGACCAAGGTCGAAGCCGCACTCGTGGACGACCGAGGCACAGTGCTTCCGAGCAGCCGGCACCGCGCGACGACCGGGGCCAGCGCGACCAGTGAGCAGCTCGCATCCGCTGTCAGAACTGTCATTCTGGCGACCCTCGCGAGCGTGCCGCTGGGCTATCCCCTGATCGGAGTCGGCATCGGCTGTGCCGGGCCGATTCACCTGGGTGCGGGGGCGGTGTCGCCGCTGAATCTGCCGGTATGGCGCGAGTTTGGGCTCCAGGAGCTCGTGGCCGGGCTGGTTCCCGGTCTGGACGTGCGACTGCGCATGGACGGCCTGTGCATCACGCTAGCCGAACACTGGGTGGGCGCGGGCCGGGGCGTCGACAACCTGATGGGCATGATCGTGTCGACCGGTGTCGGTGGCGGCTT
This sequence comes from Cryobacterium sp. Y62, assembly GCF_002929785.1. Lineage (NCBI taxonomy): Bacteria > Bacillati > Actinomycetota > Actinomycetes > Micrococcales > Microbacteriaceae > Cryobacterium > Cryobacterium sp. Y62. The sequence goes on from NZ_PJJK01000121.1 coordinate 152,754, forward strand.
GATTCTCGGCGGCGTCACGGTATCCGGGCCAACGGGCAATGCCGGCCATATCGGCCATATCGAGGTCGGCGGCTTCTTGGATGCCTGCGCCTGCGGCGGAACCGGCTGCATTGAGGCGATCGCCTCCGGGCCGAAAACCGTCGCCTGGGCCAGATCTCAGGGCTTCACCGGCGAGTCCGGCGAGGACCTAGCGGCGGCCTACGCGGCAGCCGACCCGATCGCGATTCTGGCCGTGAAGCGCAGCGGCCGGGCCCTCGGCCAGGCGATCGCCTCCGCGGCGACGCTGCTCGACCTCGACATGGTCGCCATTGGTGGTGGTTTCTCGAATGTCACCCCCGACCTGCTGGATTTCGCCTGCGCGGCGATCCTGGAACGCGTGCAATTCGCCTACGCAACCCGGGTACGCCTGGTGCACTCGGCTCTCTCGGGCGACGGCCCGCTGATCGGCGCTGCGGCGTTGATTCACCGCGCAGAATTGGTGCCGTAGCCGCCTGGCTCAGCGGGAGCGTGCCAGGTCGTCCTCGAGCATGTGCGGTCGACCGATCACCGCTCCAGCAACGAGCACGGCAAGCGCCGTTACGAGGAGAAAGACCATCGGCCAGGTCCACCCACCGCTCAGTTCGTGCAACAGGCCAAAAACCAGCGGACCCAGGGCACCGAGTGTGTAACCGATACCCTGCACAAAGCTGCTGAGTGCAACCGCACCGGCGTGGGTGCGGGTGCGCAGGTTGATGAGCACAAGAGCCAGCGGGAAGAACATTGGCCCAAGCCCGGCCAGCGACACCCAGAGCCAGGTCATGGTCTTCGGTAGGAACATTAGCCCCAGGTCGCCGATCACGAACGCGAATACGCCCACGTAGACGAGTGGGCCGATGTTCTTCAGGCGGGCGGTGAGGATCGGAATGATCAGGGCGCACGGGATGCCCATGCCGGCGTAGACCGCGAGGAGCGTCCCCGCCTGGGTAGGAGTCACCTGCGCTGCGTCGACGAGGAGCTGTGGCAGCCAAGCGAACATGGCATAGGCGTTGAGCGACGAGGTCGCGAACACGCCGGCGATGGCCCAGGCGATCGAGGATCGCCACAGTCGACCGAGAATGGCCGCATCGGCCTCGTCGACCACGGGGCTTGGCGATTGCTCGGTACGGTGCCGCACGAGCATGGTGATCCACGGCACCAGCGCCAGCAGAGCCAGCAGCATCCACATGCCGAGCGAAATTCGCCAGCCCGCGGCATCCGCCACCGGAACGGCGATGAGCGGAGGAACCAGGGTGCTCAGCGACATCACGGTGGCGTACAGGGACGTGACGAGGCCGATCCGGTCCGGAAAGTATTTTTTGACCAGCGGCGGCAGGAGCACATTGCCAACGCCGAGGCCGGCGAAGGCGATGACACTGCCGATGATGAGCATGGTGATCGAGCCGGATACCCCGCGAGTGAAATGACCGACCAGGATCGCCAGGACGGCGAGCACGAGGGGCAATTCGAGGCCATGGCGACGGCTGATCATTGGGGTGAAGATGCCGAAAACGGCAAAACAAACGGGCGGAAGCATGCCGAGCACGCCGAGGGATACCGCGCTGAGCGGAATATCGACGTTGATCTCGGCGACAATCGGCGAGAGAGCGGTAACCGCACTCCGGAGATTTGCCGCGACCAGAATGATGCCCAGCAGGGCCAGGCCGCGTCCCGGCCAGAGGGGGCTGGGGGCTGCGATAGTCACTCGGTCAGTCTAGGGCGCGAGGCAGGCCCGGCCAGCCGAGCGGATGCGACGGCTACAGCCCCGCGCGCTCCCGCCGGATACGCTCGGGGAGGTCTTTCAGCTCCTCCCAGCGTTCGGGAGCGACGAGGGCTGGCAGCAGCATGGCCCACATCTCAGTGAGACGCTGGTCGATGTCGGCCCGTTTGGTCAGCACATCGGAGACGACCTGCACGCCGGTGAAGGCCGCTGTACAGAAGTGGGCGGCCGCACGAACGTCCAGATCGGGGTTGATATCGCCGGAGGCCATCCCCCGGCGGAGGAATTCCTCGCAGGCAACCATCCAGTCGAGGTAGGGCCCGGCCACGGGGGTGGAAAAATTCACCGCTTCGATGGTCAAACGAATTCCGGCGCTCACGACGAGGTCGTCGCGCAGCTGACGCGCGAGCTCATAGGACATCGATACGAGGGCGTGCAAACCGGGGTAGTTGTCATCGAGCAGTTTCTGGCCGGCCGCCGCCGATGCCGCGTGCTGCGCGGCGATTATGGCGAGGGCGAGAGCTTCTTTGGAATCGAAGTGGAAGTACAGGGCGCCCTTGGTGACGCCAGCCGCACTGCTGACCTGTGCAAGGGACGTGCTCCCGTAACCGCGCTGCTCAAAGGCCGCTGCTGCACCGCGAATTATCGCGGCGCGCGTTTCGATCGCTCGTACTTGTTGTGACATTGGATCTCCCGGAAAATGCTCGAGTTTCTAGAATACCGGGGGCGACGACCCCCCTCGAATCCCCCGAGGGCCTCGACCGCACCCCCTTTTGGGGCTATGCCCACGTGCCAGTCTCCAATCACCAATACCTCATTGCGCGCAACAATAAACATACTGTTTGGTATGGTTTTGGGCATGGAGAACATCGGCGTTCACGACTGGGTCGGCATCCTGGTGGCAGTACTCGCCGGGCTGGTCGTGCTCACTCTTTCCCTCGTCGCCATCATGCAGATCGGGCGGGCCGCACACCTGAGTCCAACCAAGCGCACCAACTGGGTTCTCGCTGTGCTGCTCGCCCCGGTGTTCGGCGCGACCGCCTGGTTCGCCGTCGGTAACCGGCTCCGACTGGACTAAACCAGGCCCGGAATTACGGGCCCAGGATCGTGCGCACCCGCGCCACGTCGTCGCGAATCTGTTTGATCAGCGGGTCGATGCCCGCGTAGGCGACCATGCCGCGAATCCGCTCAACGAACGCAACGTCGACGACGCGGTCGTAGAGGTCTAACTCGGTCTCATCGAGCACGTAGGCCTCGACCTGCTTCTGTGCCACTCCGTCGAAGGTGGGATTGTTGCCAACCGAAATCGCCGCCGGATAGCGAGCACCGGCATCCGTCAGCCAACCGGCGTAGACGCCGTCGGCCGGAATCAGCCCCTCGGAATCGGCGGACAGGTTCGCGGTGGGAAAACCCAGCTCGCGGCCGCGGGCTGCGCCGTGTACCACCATGCCTCGCACGGTCGGCAGATGACAAAGCAGGTCTCCAGCCGCACGCACCGCACCAGTGGCGAGCAATTCGCGAATCCAGGTGGACGAGACCCGCCGTTCACCGTCGGGTTTCACGTCCTCGATCAGTCCAACGGTGTAGCCGTATTCGAGGCCGAGTTGCCGCAGCAGGGCAACATCACCGGCCCCCTTGGCTCCAAATCGAAAGTCACAACCGACGAGCACGAACCGGGCGTGCAGAGCGGTGACCAGAATGCTTTCGATGAACTCGCGCGGTGGCAGGCTTGACAGGGCGTGGTTGAACTCGAGCAACAGGGTCGCGTCAACCCCGGTCTCGGCGATCAGTTTGAGTTTCTGCTCTGCGCTGACGAGCGTGCTCGGGCAGTTTTGCGGCGAGAGCAGGGCGAGCGGATGCCGGTCGAACGTCACGACGACGGCCGCCAGCTGCTCGCGCTCGGCGACGGTCTGGAGCTCGGTGATGACCGCACGGTGTCCGGCATGCACGCCATCGAACTTTCCGATGCTCACGGCCGAGTCGGGCCAGTCGCTCGGTACGGACTCGACACCGTTCAGAATCTTCATGCGCGCCCCTCGCTCACGGGCGCGACGCGGTGGCGGGCGAGCCACCACATGCCCAGCAGAGGCAGCACGAGGGGAATAAAGAGGTATCCACTGCCGTAGATCGACCAGACGGTCGCGTGCTCGAACAGCGCCGGATCAACCAGACTCAGGGTGCCAACGACGAGTACGCCAAGCATTTCAAAGCTGATCGTGATCCAGGCGATGCGATACCAGCGAATGCTGCGCCGCATCAGGGCCACCGTGGCCACGATGTAGACCACCGCGGCGAGAGCAGACAAGGCATAGGCGAGCGGGGCTTCATCGAAGGCTCGCACGATTTGTACGAAGGACCGGCCGGTGGCGGCGAGGGCCAGCACGCCATAAACGGCGATGAGGAGTCGACCGACGCCCCTCACCCGCTTGGCGGAGGCGGGCTTCTCAGTCGGGGATTCTGTCATCGCTCTGTTGTAGTCATAACTCACTCGTCATCTGGTTAGATAATTATTGCAGCTTCCGCGAGGCAGCCGGAACCGGGTCAGCTCCCCTGAACGTTCCAGATCTGGTTCATGCGGTAGAGCATGACGGCGACAGACAGGCAGCTCACACCGAGGATGACGGTGCTCCAGCGGCTACGCTCGACCAGCGCCCAGAATCCGGCCACGACCGGCAGCGCAATGGCACTGACCAGGTAGGTGTAAAACTCGAGCAGACTGCCGGTGGCGTCGTTGCCGGCCAGTGGCGCCGCAATCGCGGCAGCAAGCTGCACGATGAGCAGCAATTCGACGAGGGCGGCCGCGCCCATGGTGAGGTCGGTGGGTTTGCGTCCCAGCAGGCCGAGGATGACGCAGAGCACTCCGCCGGGCACGGCGATTCCCAGCTGCAGCCAGGTAAACCATTCGATCATGAGCCCTGTTCCGGTTCGATGACGGATGCCGGCGGCTCGGCTATTTTGCCAGGAAGATCTGGCGGAAAGTTCAGCAGCGACTTGGCCTGGTCGCCGCGATACTCGACCAGTCCGACCAGGCGGCCATCCGGTGCAATGGCGGCGACCGGACCGGTGCGGGTGGTGTCTTCCTTCACGGTAATGCGTTTGCCATGTCCGAGGTCGATGGCTTGCTCCACGGACAGGTCGAGACGCGCCAGCAGCCGGGTGGCGGCATCCGCTGGAGAAATGAGGTTGGCGACGACATTGATCTGCTCGAGGGTAGCAGCGTTCTCGATGCGGAACGGGCCGATTCTGGTGCGGCGCAGAACGGTGAGGTGGCCGCCAACGCCGAGCGCCACACCGAGGTCGCGGGCGAGCGCACGAATGTAGGTGCCGGAGCTGCACTCGACGCGCACCTCGAGGTCGAGAAAACCGTCGCCGGGCGTGCTTGCGAACAGTTCGAAACCACTCACCGTGACCGGGCGCGAGGGCAGCTGCACGTCTTCGCCGGCACGTACCCGGGCGTAGGCCCGCTTTCCGTCTACCTTGATGGCGCTGACGGCGCTCGGCTGCTGGCTGATATCGCCGGTGAGGTTTTCAATGCCGGCGGCCACTGCTTCGGGGGTGATCGCGGCGACCTGTTCAACCGGTGCGCGAGTGAGTTCATCGCCCTCGGCGTCATCAGTCGTGGTGGACTGTCCCAAGCGAATGGTCGCGAGATATTCCTTGCCCTGACCGACCACGTAGGTGAGGAGCCGAGTTGCGCTGTCGATGCCGAGCACGAGCAGGCCGGTGGCCATCGGGTCGAGGGTACCGGCGTGGCCGACCTTGCGGGTTCCGGCCAGGCGCCGGGTTCGGGCGACAACGTCATGGCTCGTCCAGCCCTGCGCCTTGTCAATGAGGAGGAGGCCGCTAGTCACTTCTAGAGGGTACCAGCGTGGAACGCCCTCGCCCGAAACGCAATCTAGGCTGGGGCTATGCAAATTGCTGTGATCGGCGCCGGCGCCCTGGGCGGTCTCTACGCGACCCTGCTCGCCCGGGCCGGCCACGATCTCACCATCACGGCCCGCGAGGTGGCCAGGTCTCTGATTCAAGAGAACGGAATCCGACTCACCGGAGGATACGGGGATGCGCAATGCCGCGTGCAGGTGCAGGAGACTCTGACCGAAACTCCGGATCTGACACTGGTCTGCACGAAGGCGCAGGATGCCACGGCCGCCATCGCCGAGAATGCCGAGCCGCTCGACGGCTCACCGGTGATCGTCGTGCAGAACGGGCTCGACGGGCTGCGAATAGCCCAGAACCTGCTGCCGAACTCGGAATGCTTCGGTCTGCTCACCCTCATCGCCGCGCATTACATTGGGCCGGGTCGCGTGCGGGTCACCACCTCAGCATCGAGCTACCTCGGTCGCGGTGACGGCAAAGCAGATGCTGCCACCCAGCACTGGCAGGCGGTGCTGGACGAGGCGTTTCCCACTGTCGCCACTGACAACTTCGTGGGCACCCAGTGGACCAAGCTCGTAGTGAACATGCTCAACGCTTTGCCGGCCATCACCGGGCTGAGCGTGCAGGCGGTCATCGCCGATGCACCGCTGCGCCGAATTCTGACCGCAAGCATGCAGGAGACCGTGCAGGTGGGCATGGCTCGCTACGTCACCTTTGGGTCCCTGCAGGGGATGAGCGATCGCAGCCTGCGCGTGTTCGCACGGCTGCCGATGGCCCTCGGACAGACCTTGCCGCTGCGCATGGGCGCAAAAATGGGTGCGGTCGCCAATCTGGGGTCGACCCTGCAGAGCATCAAGCGGGCCCACCTGACCGAAATCGACCACCTCAACGGTGCTGTCGTGCGTCAGGCCGAGCTGGCGGGAAGACCGGCACCGGTCAACGCTCTCCTGACCGCGCTGGTGCACGAGGTGGAGAGCAGCCGGGTATTCCTGAAACCAGACGAGGTCGTGGCCCAGTTCGATCAGCTCACCACCACCAGCCACTAGCAGCGGTCGGTTAAGACCCGACGTGGAAGGTCGGCGTTGGTGTTGTCGACGACCGCCGAGACTATGTCCCGCGGGTGCACATCGGCGAGGTACTGCCGGTCGGATTCGCTTCCTGACACCGATTCGAGCAGTACGCTGAACAGCCACAGCCCGTGCAACTCCGGTCGATTGCTGTAGGCACCGTCAACGATGAGAATGGCGTCGGCCGGGGCGGTTTGCCAGGTCGGTTGAATCCAGGCATCCCGGTCGGGGTCGAATTCTTCGGTGACGAACCCGGTACTGCTGCCCAGGCGAAAGGGTTCGACGAGTACGCGGCGCAGTGTCGAGTAGTCGTATCCGACCCGATACAACCGCTCCGAAACATCGAGGCGGTCTCCGCCGAGGCGCTGTTGCTCGGCGCGCGAGTGCTGAAAATTACGTAGGCTGGCTCGAAACGTGGGGTGTTCGCTCTCGCGGAAGACGGCCGCGAGGTCGTCGGCGAAGCTGACGCGACCCGCTCTCTCATTGCCGTCGACGGCAATGATCGTGCGACCTCGGCCGTAATTGTGCAGAATCTCGGCGGCCAGGGTGCGCAGAAATTCGATCCGGGGTGTGGAAACCAGCTTCATGAAACGAGCCTAGATTAGAACGGATGAACATCGCGCCCTCGAGTCATACCGCCGCGTTGAAGAACGCGCCCGATGTGCCCGTCACAACTGCTGGAACCGGAGACAACGCAGCTCCTGAAGTCGTTGTTGGCACGGCGGCCGGCAGTAGGACGGCTCGCGGCAGCGCAGCAGGCTACCGAGCAGCGGATATCAGCACCACGCTCAACGCCTGGTTCCTGGCGAACGCCCGCGACCTGCCATGGCGCCGCGAGGGATTCGGCGCCTGGGGAATCCTGGTGAGCGAATTCATGCTGCAACAAACCCCGGTGAACCGGGTCATCCCCCGGCTGCAGGAGTGGCTGGCGCGGTGGCCGACACCCGCCGATCTCGCTGCGGTGCCGCCAAGCGAGGCGGTGCGCGCCTGGTCCAGCCTCGGGTACCCGCGACGCGCCTTATGGTTGCACGCTGCCGCCGTGCAGATCACCGAGCAACACGGCGGCGTTGTGCCCTCCGACATCGATGCGCTGCTCGCCCTGACCGGGATCGGGGACTACACCGCGCGCGCGGTGGCAGCGTTCGCGTATGGCCACCGGCATCCGGTCGTCGATACCAACACGCGGCGGGTGATCGCCCGTGCCATCGCCGGTTCAGGGGAACCCGCACCCCCCCGCCGCGGTCGTGACCTCGAGGCGATGGGTGCTCTCTTGCCGCAAAGCGCCCTCGAGGCGGCGCTGTTCAACGCAGCGATCATGGAACTCGGCGCGGTCGTCTGCACCAGCCGCGGTCCGAACTGCGACATCTGCCCGATCCGGAATGACTGTGCCTGGCGGGCCCTCGACTATCCCGAATACACCGGAACGCGCAAGACCGTGCAGAAGAAGTTCGCGGGCAGTGACCGGCAGGTGCGCGGCCTGATCATGGCCGAGCTGCGCTCCACCCACCGCGGCGTGACGGACGCCGAGATTGACTCGCTCTGGCCCGACGCGGCTCAGCTGCAGCGCGCACTGCACAGCCTCGTAGCCGACGGCCTCGCGGTCGACTCTCCCGACGGCTATACCCTGCCCGACGGAATATTATGAGCATCGGTCTAATCTGGGCGCAAAGCCGTGGGGGTGTGATCGGAGCCGACGGCGGCCTGCCCTGGCAGCTGCCCGAGGACCTCGCCCACTTTCGTTCCGTCACGCGAGGTGGCGCCGTCGTCATGGGTCGGCGCACCTGGGAATCGATTCCCAAACGCTTCCGTCCTCTTGCGGGCCGCCACAACGTCGTGGTCACGCGCCAACGTGACTGGGACGCGCCCGGGGCATTTGCTGTGCACAGCTTCGACGACGCACTCGCGATTGCCGCCGGGCCGGTCTGGGTGATCGGCGGCGCCGAAATCTTTCGCCTCGCCGTTTGCCACGCCGACACACTCGAGCTGACCGAGATCGACGAACAGTTCGCCGGCGACACGCTCGCCCCAGCCCTAACCGCCGCTTGGAGCCTTGTAGACACCAATCCAACCAGCGGATGGCTCCGCTCCAGCGAAGGCCTGAGCTACCGTTTCGCGCGCTACCAGCGCGTCCCCGAACCGGATCCAGCCCCATAACCCGCATCCTTAAACCTTTCCGGACCCCGGCCCGGTCGAAGGTACCGAAATGGTTCTAGTGCCTGCCGGTGCTGGCAGTGTCGGGCGCGTCGAGATCGTCAGAGTCGTCGGCCTCAACGGCCTCGTCGTCTTCGAGGTCGTAGTCGCGCGGTTTCTTGTACGGGTCGGCGTCGCCGGCATAGGTCGCAGTGCCTTTGCTGTCCTCGGTCGCGGTATCGCGATCGTGGGCCTCACGCAGTAGGTCGTCAATAAGCGCGGCGTTCTCCGGAATACCGTCGGCGATGAACTCGATCGACGGGGTGAGCCGTGCCGTGATGTTCTTACCGACCTCGCTGCGCATCAGGCCGGTTGCGGCCTTGAGCGCAGCTGCGCTGTCCGTGCGTTCCTCGATCGAGCCATAGACGGTGTAGAACACCGAGGCGTGCTGCAGATCCCCGGTCACCTTCACGTCCGTGATGGTCACAAACCCGAGCCTGGGATCGCGCAAGCCGCGCTCCAGCCGCTTGGCGATGATGACCTTAATGCGGTCCGCCATTTTTCTGGCGCGTTCCGGATCTGCCATTGCAATACTCCTTGTTAGCCGGCCGCCAAAGCGCCCGGTCATTCTGTACTTTTTCACCGCATTAAACGGATGCTCCTTACCCAACGAAAGGGCGGAGTAAATTTTCCCCGCTGTTAATATGCACAGCAGGGAATCGGGGTGGGAGTCCCCGCTCTTTCCTTTTCGGAGGAAATTTGCGCAGATCTGACCCCGTGCGGGGCCTGACCCGAAATACGAGCCCGACCCCCCAAAACCAACGCTAGACGCGCGGCTTCTCCTTCATCTCGATGGTCTCGATCTCATCGCCAATTCGGATGTCGTTGAACTTGCCCAGTCCGATACCACACTCGAAGTCCGTACGAACCTCGGTGACATCGTCCTTGAAACGACGCAGCGACTCGATACCCAGGTTGTCCCCCACCACGATGCCCTCGCGAATAACTCGAGCCTTGGCATTTCGGGTGATGGTACCGGAGCGCACGATGACACCGGCGACGTTTCCGAACTTCGACGAGCTGAAGACCTCGCGAATTTCGGCAATACCACTCTGGATCTCTTCGTACTCGGGCTTGAGCATTCCCTTGAGGGAACTCTCGATGTCCTCGAGGGCGGAGTAGATGACGGAGTAGAAGCGCACGTCGACGCCTTCGCGAGCAGCACGCTCGCGGGCCTTCGTGTCCGGGCGAACGTTGAACCCGATGATGATGGCGTTGTCGACGGTCGCGAGGTTGACGTCGCTCTCCGTGACAGCACCGACACCACGGTGAATGATGCGCAGCTGCACAGAATCGTCGACCTCAATCTTGAGCAGCGACTCTTCCAGCGCCTCAACGGCACCGGAAACGTCACCCTTGATGATGAGGTTGAGCGACTCGACCTTGCCCTCTTCGAGGGCACGGGTGAAGTCTTCGAGGCTGATGCGCTTGCGGGCCTTGGCCAGCAGTGCGTTGCGCTCGGCGGCTTCACGCTTTTCGGCGATCTGACGGGCGGTGCGGTCTTCCGCGATGACGAGGAAGGTATCGCCGGCGCGGGGAACGCTCGACAGACCCTGCACCTGAACTGCGCGAGACGGCGTGGCGGCGAGAACGGCAACGCCGTTTTCGTCGGCCATCGCACGAACACGGCCATAGGCCGTTCCGGCGACGATGGAGTCTCCGACGTGCAGCGTTCCGGACTGGATGAGCACGGTTGCCACCGCGCCGCGGCCCTTGTCGAGGCGAGCCTCGATGGCGACACCGCGGGCATCTTTGTTCGGGTTGGAGCGCATGTCGAGTGCGGCATCGGCGACCAGGAGTACGGCGTCAAGAATTTCCTTGATACCGGTCTTGTTCTTGGCCGACACGTCGACGAACATGACGTCTCCGCCGTACTCTTCGGCGACGAGGCCGAATTCGGTGAGCTGCTGACGTACCTTCTGCGGGTTGGCTCCGGGCTTATCGATCTTGTTCACTGCAACCACGATCGGCACGTTGGCGGCCTGGGCATGGTTGAGCGCCTCAATCGTCTGCGGCATGATGCCGTCGTCGGCAGCGACCACGAGGATCGCGATGTCGGTGACCTGCGCACCACGAGCACGCATAGCGGTGAATGCCTCGTGACCCGGTGTGTCGATGAACGTCATGGCACGGTCGATGCCCTCGTGCTCGGTGATGATCTGGTACGCACCGATGTGCTGCGTGATACCACCGGCTTCGCCCTCGGCGACCTTGGCGTTACGGATCGCGTCAAGCAGCGCGGTCTTACCGTGGTCGACGTGGCCCATGACGGTGACGACGGGAGGACGAATCGCGAGGTCTTCGTCGGTTTCGTCTGCGAGTTCCTGATCGATGTCGATATCGAACGCGAGCAGCAGCTCACGGTCTTCATCGTCGGGCGAGACCATCTGAATCTTGTAACCGAGCTCGCTGCCGAGCACGTCGAATGTGGCCTCGTCGAGGGATTCCGTTGCCGTGGCCATTTCACCGAGGTGGAACAGCACGGTCACAAGGTTTCCGGGGCTCGCGTCAATCTTGTCAGCGAAGTCCGTGATGGATGCTCCGCGGCGAAGACGAACAACTGTTCCACCGTCGCCGCGCGGTACGGATACTCCACCCAGCGACGGGGCCTCGCGCAGCTCGAACTCTGCTCTCTTCGTACGCTTCGACTTGCGCGCCTTGTTCTTGCCGCCACCGCGACCGAAGGCACCAGCTGTGCCACCGCCCGGGCCACGACCGCGACCGGCACCGCCTCCTCCGCCGGCAGGCCGGGGCGGGCCGAAACCGGGGGCTCCGGCAGGAGCTCCGGGACGCGTGAATCCGGGGCGTGCTCCACCGGCTCCACCCGGGGCGCCGCCGGGACGCTGGAAGGCGCCTGGGCGCTGACCGAATCCGGTCGGGCGTGCCGCCTGGCCAGGTCCACCGGGGCGGGGGGCGCCGGGGCGAGGAGCCGCCGGGCGCGGAATGTTGCTGGGAGTAGGTGTTGCGGGGCGCTGGCCCATGCCCTGTGCGCTCGCGAACGGGTTGTTCCCCGGACGCGGCGGCTGAGCTGGACGCTGACCCATGCCCTGGTTGCTGGCGAACGGGTTGTTACCCGGTCGTGCAGCTCCCGGGCGAGGCATGCCCGGCTTGACCGGCGTAGCCGATCCCTCCGTGGACTTCGCTTCGGAGGTGCCGTTGTTGAGCTTGTCACCCTCGGCGGCTGCGGCCTTCTCAGCAGCTGCGGCCTTCTCAGCGGCCTGAGCCTGGCGCTCGGCGACGGTGAGCGGCGCCACCGGAACGGGCGCAGCATCCGCTGCCGGGGCGACGGCCGGAGCAGCGGGCTCGGCGGCCGGTTTGGGGCCCGGGCGAGCACCCGGCTTCGCGCCGTGGCTCGGACGAGCAGGCGTTGCCGGGGTGGCAGCAGCTCCAGCGGCGGGCGGCGGGGTGGCAGCCTTCGCTGCGGCACTTTCCGCCTGAAGCGCAGCGCGAAGGCGACGTGCTACTGGCGGTTCAACACTGGAAGACGGTCCTTTTACGAACTCGCCCATTTCCTTCAATTTAGCAAGTGCTACCTTGCTGTCGACTCCGAGCTCAGTAGCGATCTCGTGTACGCGTGGTTTCGCAGCCACAATTCTCCTGTTCCGGGTCTGCACCCGGAAAGGGGCAGACCGTTAATAACGGACGGGTCTCATTTCGAGCCGCTCATTAGTTGTCCATAAGCCAATTCAGCCTGTTCTCTAGTTGTTTCGCGTCCAGTGACCTGGTCACGCGAAAAGCACGCCCGAAAGCGTGGCGCCTCACGGCATCCAGAAAGCACGAGTCGCGGGCGTGCAGCCACGCACCTCTACCGGGGATTGTGGCGGTTTCATCCACCACAACTTCTGATTTCCCAGCAACGATCCGCAAAAGTGAGGATCGAGGGGCGCGCGAACGGCAGCCAATACACGTTCTAACGGAATTCATCGTACCCCTTATTCGGCATCCTCCAGAATGCTGTCCGGCTGGATGTCGATTTTCGCACCGGTCAGCTTGGCTGCGAGGCGCGCATTCTGGCCCTCTTTGCCGATCGCGAGCGATAGCTGGTAGTCGGGTACGAGCGCACGCACAGCCTTGATCGACTCGTCGATCACGTAGGCGCTCGTCACCTTGGCCGGCGACAGAGCGCTCGCGACGAAGGTAGCGAGGTCCGGCGAGAAGTCGACGATGTCGATCTTCTCGTTGTTGAGCTCAACAGTCACGGCGCGCACGCGCTGGCCGAGCTCGCCAATGCAGGCACCCTTGGCGTTCACGCCGGGTTCGGTGGCGCGCACGGCGATCTTGGTGCGGTGGCCGGCTTCGCGGGCGAGAGAGACGATCTCGACGACTCCGCTGGCGATCTCGGGCACCTCGAGTGCAAACAGCTTGCGCACGAGCGAGGGGTGGGTGCGCGATACGGTGATCTGCGGGCCCTTGAGCCCACGACCGACGGCCGTCACGAACACGCGAATGCGCGCGCCGTGCACATAGCTCTCAGTGGGAACCTGCTCCTCAGGGGGCATGATCGCTTCGATGGTGCCGAGGTCGACGTGAATCATGCGGGGGTTTGGGCCCTGCTGAATAATTCCGGCGACGATGTCACCCTCGCGGCCCTTGAATTCACCGAGAACAGCGTCATCGGCCAGATCACGCAGACGCTGGTTGATGACCTGCTTGGCGGCGAAGGCAGCGATGCGACCAAAGTCGGTGGTGTTGTCGACAGCTTCGCCGATGACGTTGCCGTCGTCGTCGTGCTCGGGAATGAAAATGTCCACGTGCCCGGACTTGCGGTCGAGAACGACGCGCGCTTCGGGCACCTCCTGAATATCGTGCTTGGCTTCAGCAATCTTCGAAGCTTCGAGCTTCGACACGTCTTGCTGGATGTGCTTGACATAGGCAGTCAGAATCGCCTGTTCGATGATTTGCACGAGTTCCTCGAAGGGAATCTCTTTTTCGCGCTCCAGTAGCCGCAAAACACTGAGGTCGATGTCCATGGCCGGCCTCCTCTATTCAGATCTTGCCGCCGCGAAACCGCGCAGCGGGCTGGATACTACGGTACTCGAATCTGCGGCGTCCCGTCACCCATTCTCCCCGCCGTGGGTTGGTCCAGCGCTGGTTCTCTGCAGAACGGATGCTGCCGGCTCAGTTGGCTGGCAGCATCCGTTCTCGATCAAACGTTTCTTAGACGAAGTGTTTGGCCACGTCGGCGACGTCGACCTGCTCACGGTCGCCGGTGCGGCGGTTCCACAGCTCGACGATGCCGTCGGCAGCGCCGCGGCCGACGATGACGATCCACGGCACACCGATGAGCTCGGCGTCACCGAATTTGACGCCCGGCGAGACCTTGCGGCGGTCATCGTAGAGCACCTCACGATTGGTGGCTTCGATCGCGGCGACGACGGCTTCCGAGGTGTCGAAGACGATCTCGTCCCGGCCTGTGGCGATCACGTGCACGTCGAACGGAGTGACCGATTCGGGCCAGATCAAGCCCTTTGCGTCGTTGTTGAGTTCGGCGATGACCGCGAGAATGCGGGTGACACCGATGCCGTATGAACCCATCGTGACCGTGACCAGCTTGCCGTTCTCGTCGAGAACCTTGAGACCGAGCACCTCGGCGTACTTGCGACCGAGCTGAAACACGTGCCCGATTTCCATGCCGCGAATGAGTTCGACCGGGCCAGAGCCGTCGGGGGCCGGGTCGCCGGCGCGCACGTCGGAGGACTCGACGACGTCGTCAATGGCGAAGTCGCGGCCGGCGACGAGGCCGAACACGTGCCGGTTCTCTTCGTTGGCGCCGGTGATCCACTCGGTTCCGGAGACCACGCGCGGGTCGACCAGAAAACGGATACCGGTGGTCGATTTCGCGCCGAGAACGGCGCCGTCCGCTCCCCACGGGCCGATATAGCCCTTGACCAAGCCGGGGTTCTTAGCGAAGTCTCCCTCGTTGGCGGCTTCCACCTCGGCGGGGGCGAAGGCGACCTCGACACGCTTAAGGTCGACCTCGCGGTCGCCGGGAACGCCGATCGCGATGAGTTCACGGGTGCCGTCAAGGCTCGTGAGCGCGAGCACGACGTTCTTGAGGGTATCGGCTGCCGTCCAGTCGCGACCATCGAGGCGGGGGTGCTCGGCGTTGGCCTTGTCGACGAGCGTCTGAATGGTCGGAGTGTTCGGGGTATCGAAGACTTGCGCAGCGGGCAGCGCGCTGAAGTCTTTGTCTTCCGGAACGAGGGTACGAAACGCCTCGATGTTGGCCGCGTAGCCGCTCGCGCTGCGCACGAAGGTGTCTTCTCCGACCGGGGTGGGGTGCAGGAACTCTTCGCTCTTGGAACCACCCATGGCGCCGGCATCCGCTTGGACGATC
The DNA here is from genome assembly GCF_002929785.1 of Cryobacterium sp. Y62. Taxonomy (NCBI): domain Bacteria; kingdom Bacillati; phylum Actinomycetota; class Actinomycetes; order Micrococcales; family Microbacteriaceae; genus Cryobacterium; species Cryobacterium sp. Y62. Next base: position 167,959 of record NZ_PJJK01000121.1, read on the forward strand.
TCGTATTTGAGGCCGAACCGGTTGAAGATGCGCTCGTAGGCGTCGCGCTGCAACTGGTAGCTTACGTCTAGGCCAGCGTCGGTGTAGTCGAAGGAGTAGGCGTCCTTCATGGTGAATTCGCGGCCGCGCAGCAGTCCGCCGCGCGAGCGTGCCTCGTCGCGGTACTTGTCCTGAATCTGGTAAATCGACAGCGGCAGGTCCTTGTAGCTGCTGTACAGGTCCTTGACGAGCAGCGCGAAGACCTCTTCGTGGGTCGGCGCGAGCAGCATGTCGGAGCCCTTGCGGTCTTTCAGACGAAACAAGCCCTCGCCGTATTCATCCCAGCGGCCGGTCAGCTCGTAGGGCTCGCGCGGCAGCAGGGCCGGAAAATGTACCTCGTGCGCGCCGGCCGCCGTCATCTCTTCACGGATGATGCGCTCCACTTTTGCTTTCACCCGGAGGCCGAGCGGCAGCCAGGCGAAAATGCCCGGGGCCTGGCGGCGGATGTAGCCGGCCCGCACGAGCAGGCGGTGGCTGGTCACCTCGGCGTCGGAGGGGTCTTCGCGGAGAGTACGGAGGAAGTAGTTGGAGAGACGTGTAGGCACCCGTCTACCTTACGCGCGCGCCGCCGAGCGCTCCCCCACGGGCGCGGTGCTGGTGATCGATTTCATCGATGGCTACGAGCGACGTCACCGAACCGGCTCAGCCGACCTCGCTCAGGGTGCGCTCGATCGCGCCCAGCCGAGAGTCCATTGCGGTCAATTTCTCCAACAGCGCGGCATTAATCTCGTTACTCCTAGCCAGCGCTTCCCTCAGCGCCGGCGACCCTTCTGCCTCTGCCACGTGGCGACGAGTTTTGAAGTACTGATTGAAAATTGAGTAAGTGATTCCGCCGATGATCGCGACGATGGGGACCAGAAAAGCGAAGGCATAATCCATGGTGATTCCTTTAATGGGATGATGCCGCGGCGTTTGCCACGGCATCGGCGATGGTAACGATGGTGACGGTGATTGAGAATGGAGCGAGCGCGACGTGCTTGAGAGCGGTTCCCTCCGGAGAGAGCTCCAGCGACGTGGTTACAAATCCGCTACCCTCAAGCTTCGCGAGGTGCATGTAGAGCAGCGCCCGCGACATTCCGACGCGTCGTGCCAGCTCGCTGACGTGCACGCGCCCGCCCTGCAATTCGGCCAGAATCAACATGCGCTGCGGGCTGGCGACCGCTGCGAGGGTCGCGCTGAGCTGTTCCATGTTCATAACAACGCCTCCTGATAGGTGTAACTATATTATGACACCTGTCAGAAATGCAAGCGTTACTCGTAGTGGTAGCGGCACTGGGCGATGAGGGTCTGATCGTCCGTCACCCTGTAGATCAGTCGGTGTTCGTCGGTGATTCTTCGAGACCAGTATCCGCGAAAGCCGTACTTCAACGCTTCGGGTTTGCCGTTTCCGTCGTTGCCATTGCGTTGAATGTCGTTGAGTAAGGCGTTGATCCGCTTGACGATCTTGCGGTCTTGCGTCTGCCAGTACAGATAGTCCTGCCAGGCACGCTCATCCCAGACCAGCCTCATTCGGCGAGATCGTGCTCAGCACCCTGGCCAGCTTCAAGGCGCTCAATGGAGCCCAGTAAGCGGCGAGCATTAGCAGGGCTGCGCAAGAGATAGGCCGTCTCCTTAAGAGATTCGTAATCATCGAGGGCAACGAGAACGACCGGGTCTCGGCCCGCTCTCGTAATGATGACTTCCTCGCGATCGTCCAGCACAGAGTCGAGCGTCGCCGCGTAGTTTGCCCGCGACTCCGAATAGGTGATTGTTTTCATATTCTCTCCTTCGACGTACAAGAAATTGTACGCGAAGTCAGGGCAACGGGCAATCGCGAACCATAATCGCTGCTCGCGTGATCGGAAGGTGCCACCCGTGAAACTCACGTATCTGTAAGCAGACGGCTTTCCTGACGCCAATCAAGTTCGCGCGGATCGGCTACTTCGCGCCGACGGACACCGTGGGACTGCCGAGCTCGGCGGCCGGCATCTCGGCGGCGAGGCGGTTGGCCTCTTCGATGAGCGTGGCCACAATCTCGGACTCCGGAACGGTCTTGATGACCTCGCCGCGCACAAAGATCTGGCCCCGGCCATTGCCGCTCGCAACACCGAGGTCAGCCTCGCGGGCTTCGCCCGGTCCGTTGACGACGCAACCCATGACGGCCACCCGCAACGGCACGGTCATGCCTTCGAGCCCATCGGTGACATCATTGGCGAGCTTGTAGACATCCACTTGTGCCCGGCCGCAACTGGGGCAAGAGACAATCTCAAGCTTGCGTTCGCGTAGATTGAGTGACTGCAAAATTTGCAGGCCGACCTTGATCTCTTCGACCGGCGGAGCGCTGAGCGATACTCGGATGGTGTCGCCGATTCCCTCGCCGAGCAGCAAACCGAACGCAGTCGCGCTTTTAATGGTGCCCTGAAAGCTCGGACCGGCCTCGGTCACGCCGAGGTGCAGCGGCCAATCGCCACGCTCGGCGAGCAGGCGGTAGGCCTTCACCATGATCACCGGGTCGTTGTGTTTGACCGAGATCTTGAAGTCGTGAAAGTCATGCTCCTCGAACAGGCTCGCCTCCCAGACTGCGCTCTCCACGAGCGCTTCCGGCGTGGCCTTGCCGTACTTCTGCATCAGGCTCGGCTCGAGCGAGCCGGCATTGACCCCGATGCGCAGGCTCACGCCGGCGGCCTTGGCGGCGGCGGCGATCTTGCCGACCTGGTCGTCGAACTTGCGAATGTTGCCCGGGTTCACTCGTACGGCGGCGCAGCCGGCGTCGATCGCGGCGAAGACATAGTTCGGCTGAAAGTGGATGTCTGCGATGACCGGAATCTGGCTTTTCTTGGCGATGATCGGCAGAGCCTCTGCGTCATCCCGGGTGGGGACAGCGACGCGCACGATGTCGCATCCGCTCGCTGTGAGCTCGGCGATCTGCTGAAGCGTCGCGTTGATGTTGGTGGTCGGGGTAGTCGTCATCGATTGCACGCTCACTTGAGCATTGCCACCGACCAGAACCTTACCGACCTTGATCTGACGGGATTTACGTCTGGGAGCGAGTACCTCAGGTACTTTGGGCATCCCCAAATTGATTGCAGCCACTTGCCTAGCTTAGTTGCCGACACCCGGACAAGCTGAATGCCACCTCGGGTTACCGCTCCAGCTGGGCCAGCAGTGTCGCAAGAAACTCAGCCGGGTGTTCGAGGTGCGGCGAGTGGCCGCAGTTGTCCAATTCCAGCTCAGTCAGCCCGGTCGCCGATGAAGGCTCCGGCTGTCGCGACGTCTTCGTAGGTCTGGCGGCCGGAACGGAAGGCGTGGTGGTGGAGTCCTCGTCTCCGGTTGTCACTGACGTGGTCGTTGGTGCGCAGCCGACCAGGGTCAGGGCCCGGGCGGTGCTGACCGCCGGAGCCAGGAACAACTTTGTTACCCGGATGAAATTTGCCTCTCGTTCTGATGCGTTGGGGTGCCTCTCGTTCTGATGTGTTGGGGTGGGGAGAGCTGTGGCGCAGAACCTGACAGGTGGTTCAGGTGTCAGAAATCTATGGACAACCATCGTTACTGCCAAGGGGACCGTGAACCGATACCCAGACATGGCCAATATGCTGAAAACATCACCTCATTGACAAAGGAGTCCCCATGACCGAAACCGACGTTGTAATTCTGGCCGGATCGCGCACCCCGCAGGGACGCGTGAACGGGCAGCTCTCGTCCCTCACCGCCGTCGACCTCGGCGCCGCGGCCATCGCGGGCGCCCTCGTCCGCGCCGGAGTCGCTGCGGATCAGGTGGACTTCGTGCTCATGGGGCAGGTCTTGCAGGCTGGCTGCGGGCAGAACCCGGCCCGGCAGTCCAGCGTCGCAGCAGGCATCCCGTGGAACGTACCGGCCATGACGCTCAACAAGGTCTGTCTCTCCGGGTTGGCCGCGGTCATCGATGCCGCCCGTCTGGTGCGGCTCGGTGAAGCGGATGTCGTCGTGGCCGGTGGCCAGGAGTCCATGTCCCGCGCGCCCCACCTATTGCCGGGTTCCCGCCAGGGCTGGAACTACGGAACCGTGTCGGCGCTCGACCATGCCGCGCACGACGGACTCACCGACGCGTTCGATGGGCTCTCGATGGGGCTCTCGACTGAGCGCGCCAACGCCCGGCTCGGCCAGACCCGCCTCGAGCAGGACGAAATCGCTGCAGCGTCGCACCAGCGTGCCGCCGCAGCCGGCGCCGCCGGCGTGTTCCACGACGAGATCACCCCGATCAGCGTGCCGCAGCGTAAGGGCGAGCCGCTCATGATCAGCACCGATGAGGGCGTGCGGGCCGATAGCACGACCGAGACGCTCGGCCGGTTGCGTCCGGCGTTCGACCCGGCAGGGAGCATCACCGCCGGAAACGCCGCTCCCTTGAGTGATGGTGCGAGCGCTGTCGTTGTGACCAGCCGCGCCTGGGCCGAAAAGCACGGCCTGCCGTGGCTCGCCGTGATCAAGGCGAACGGCCAGGTCGCCGGCCCCGACAACTCCCTGCACTCCCAGCCGGCCAATGCCATCGCGCACGCGCTGAAGCGCGAGGGCTGGACCGCCGCCGACCTCGATCTGGTCGAGATCAACGAGGCGTTCGCCTCCGTTGTCCACCAGTCGTCCAAGCTGCTCGGGGTGTCTTCCGACGTGGTGAACATTCACGGCGGCGGCATCGCGATCGGCCACCCAATCGGGTCGAGCGGCGGGCGTATCGCCCTGCACGCTGCTCTCGAACTGTCGCGGCGCGGCTCCGGCAAGGCTGCGGTGGCCCTGTGCGGCGGCGGCGGCCAGGGCGAGGCCCTCCTGCTGTCCCGGTAAGGCGCCCGCCAGCGCCAGCTAGCCGAAGAAGTTGATCGGCTTGACGATGTCAGCGTAGATCAGCAGCAGACTCATGCCGCCGAGCAGAATGATGACCACGAGGGTGAGCGGCATGAGCTTGGCCATGTCGACCGGCCCTGGGTCTGGCCGTTCGAAGAGCTTTGCGAAGAATCGACGGATGCCTTCCCACAGCGCGCCGACCACGTGGCCGCCGTCCAGCGGAAGCAGGGGCACCAGGTTGAACACGAACAGGGCGATATTGAGGGATCCGAGCAGGCCGAGCATGCTCGCGACCTTGTCGGCGACCGGAATGGTGTCGATGCTGGCGAGCTCGCCGGCCACTCGGCCGACGCCGACCACGCTGATCGGGCCGTTTAGGTCACGCTCCCCCGGCCCGAACGCCGCGTTGGCCACGGCCACGAGCCGGTCGGGCAGGTTGAGAATCAGGTGAGCAACATTGGCAATGCTGTCGCCGACCATGGGCAGCACGGCGGTTGCTGGCTGAGGCACCATTTCGGCGGCTGCTCCGATGCCGACGAACCCGACCTCCTCGGTGACCGCGGTGCCGGAGGCCTCCGTTTTGATTTCGTTTTCGTCGGTATAGACGTAGCGTTCGGTCAATTTGGGGGCCAGCGAGAGGTCAAGCTCGGCACCGTCACGTTCGACCACGACCGCGACGGTGCGCCCGGCTGAAGCACGAATTATGTCAGTGGACTGTTCCCAGGTCGAGATGGCGGTTCCGCCGATGCTGACCAGGCGGTCACCCGGTTGCAGGCCGGCGGCGGCTCCGGGTGAGGCTTCGTCGCTTGCCGTGCAGGTCTGGCGATCGCTCGATGCTGGCAGCACGCACTCGCTCACGCTGCCGACGGTGGTGCTGATCTGCGGGGAGCCGAATCCCATCAGTAGAATCGAGAACATAACGATCGCGATGAGCAGGTTCATGGTCGGCCCGCCGAGCATGATGATCACACGCTGGTAGACCGGCAGCTGGTAGAAGGCGCGGTGGTCTTCACCCTCGCCGATGGTCTCGGCACTCGCCTCGCGGGCGTCGTCGGCCAGGGTCGACAGGGCGCTCATCTTCTTCTCCGGCGTGCCCTCCTGCACCATTTGATCGAAGAACCCGGTAGTCGTGCTCCGCGGCGCTCCACCCTTCTTCGACGGCGGGAACATGCCGATCATGGCGATATAGCCGCCCATGGGGATGGCCTTGACTCCGTACTCGGTTTCGCCCTTGGTGCGCGACCAGAGTGTCGGGCCGAAGCCGATCATGTACTGGGTGACCTTGACGCCAAACAGCTTTGCGGGCACCAGATGGCCGATTTCATGCAGGCCAATAGAGAGGGCGAGGCCAACGACGACAATGGCGACGCCCAGTATGAACAGCAGTACGGTTTCCACTGTCGTAGAGTAACCGCATCAAGCTGCAAAGCGGCTGGTTATGCCGACCAACCTCCCCCAGGAGGGGACGCATGTGGTTGGCTAGAGGTCGGACGCACTAGGAGGTCCCCTTGTCTCACGAAACCATGCCTACGCAGAAGCTTCCAGCACCCGCTCCAGCCGTGCCGCCGACTCTCGGCCCCGTCGGCAGTCTATTGGCCGACCGTTTCAGCATCGAGAATCTGATCGGCACCGGGGGGATGGCATCCGTTTATCGGGCCACCGACACCGCCTTGGGCCGTACCGTCGCCGTCAAGCTGTTTCGTGCCGACGGCGGTGGCACTGAGCCCGAACGCCAGAGCGGCGAGATCGCCCTGCTCGCGAGTCTGAACCATTTCGCGCTGGTCACCCTGTTCGATGCCGGAACTACCACGGTCGACGGCGCTCCGCGCACCTTCATCGTGATGGAACTCGTCGACGGCCCCGACCTGCGCACCCGTATCGAAGACGGCCCGGTGCCGAGCGTCGACGTGGCCGGCATGGGCGCCGACCTCGCCGAGGCGCTGCACTACGTGCACGAGCGGGGCATCATCCACCGGGATGTCAAGCCGGCCAACGTGCTACTGGCACCCTCCGGTTTTCCGGGCCGCGGCATGCACGCCAAGCTCGCCGACTTCGGCATCGCCAGGCTGCTCGACGAAACCAGGCTGACGGCGACCGGGTCGCTGCTTGGCACCGCCAGCTATCTCAGCCCGGAGCAGGCGCTCGGTGGCGCTATCGGTGCGCCAACGGATGTCTACTCGCTCGGCCTGGTGCTGCTCGAATGCCTCACCGGAATGCGCGCCTATCCCGGTACCGCCGTGGAATCGGCCATGGCCCGGTTGCAGCGTCAGCCGGAGATCCCAAGCAGTCTCGGCACTGAATGGACCGAAGTTCTGCGCACGATGACCGCCCGCGACCCCGCCGACCGCCCCACTGCTGCCGAGGCCGCCGAGGTGCTACGTGCGCTCGCCGCCGGCAGCAGCAGCACGGATGTACCTACCGTGCTGCTGCTGCCGGCGGTACCGGCTGCCGCGCCCGACCCCACCCTGGTACTACCGGCCGTGACTCCCGCAGCCACCTTGCTACTGCCGGCCGATGCGGCTCCGACCGAGATGCTGAAAGCGGATGCTCCCGCCAGCGTTCCAGCCGCCAGCACTGCGGCGGCGCGCCCGGCCAAGCCGCGCCGCCCGGCGCACCGGCGAATGCTGGCCGTGGTCGTAAGTGGACTCCTCCTCATCGCCCTCGCCGTCGTGGCTCTGTTCCTGCTCAACCCGGCCGAGGCACCCGCCGTGCTGCCACCGAGCTACCCGACCGTCGACGGCACGCTCGGCACCCACCTTCAGGAGCTTCAGGAAAGCGTGAACCCATGAATCGACGCAAGCGATTGACCCTCGTTCTGGCCGTCGGGCTGCTACTGCCGCTGTCCGGTTGCACGGCCGACCCGGTCGACCTGCAGGCCGCCACGGCCGCGAATTTGCAGACAGAGATTCTGGCGATCACCGAGGCTTCCGCCGCCGGCGACTTCAGCAACGCCCAGTCGCTGCTCACCGCGTTACAGGCGAATCTGCGCACGGCGGCTGCTTCCGGCCAGGTCAGCACCGAGCGCTCAGCGTCGATTCAGTCCGCGATCAATTCGGTGCGCCGCGACTTGACCGTTGAGATCGATGCCGCTGTGGTTGCCGCCGAGGCGGCAGCTCAGGCAGCAGCGGAGGCTGCAGCTGCTGCCCAGCAGCAGAACGACGAAAATGCTAAGGATCGCGCCGAGCAGGCCAAGGAAAACGCGGAAAACGCCAAGAAAGACGCTGAGAAAGCTAAAGAAGACCGCGACGACTGACCGGCGCGTTACTGAGCTGCGATGAGCTTGTCGGCGGCGGCACGCGCCCAGCGTTCGGCCTCGGCCAGCGACTCCCGGCTGAGCTCGCCGCCCTGTTCGTGGGATTCGACCACGCGCAGCACCGTGTCGATGATATCGAGAAAGCCGATGCGTCCGGCGTGAAAAGCTGCCACGGCCTGCTCATTGGCCGCGTTGAACACCGCGGGATAGGTGCCGCCCTTGCGGCCGACCCTCTTGGCCAGCTCGACCGCCGGAAAAGCGGCATCGTCGAGCGGTTCGAAGGTCCAGCTATGCGGCACGGTCCAGTCGATCGGGGTGCCGACGGCGGCGACCCGGTTCGGCCAATCCAGCCCAAGCGAAATCGGCAGCCGCATGTCCGGGGGCGAGGCCTGAGCGATCGTCGAACCATCGACGAATTCAACCATGGAATGCACCACGGATTGCGGGTGTACGACGGCGTCGATGCGGTCGTACTCCACGTCGAACAGCAGGTGCGCTTCGATAATTTCTAAGCCCTTGTTGACCAGGGTCGCCGAGTTCGTGGTCACCACGAGCCCCATGTTCCAGGTCGGGTGTGCGAGCGCCTGCGCCGGGGTCACTCGAGCGAGCTCGTCCAAACTGAAACCGCGAAAGGGTCCACCGGATGCCGTCAGCACGAGCCGACGCACCTCACCCTGGGTCCCCGCGAGTAACGCCTGCGCGATCGCCGAATGTTCGGAGTCCACCGGCACGATCTGCCCCGGCGCAGCAAGACTCTTCACGAGGTCGCCGCCGACAATCAGCGACTCCTTGTTGGCCAGGGCCAGGGTGCGCCCGGCCTTCAGCGCGGCCAGGGTCGGACCGAGGCCGACCGAGCCGGTGATGCCATTCAGCACAACATCGGCGTCGACGTCCCGAACGAGCTGCTCGGCCTCGTCTGCGCCAAGCGCGGTGTCGTCGACAGCGAAGTCAGCCGCCTGCTGCTCAAGCAATTCGCGATTGCGCCCGGCCGACAGACCCACCACCTCGAACCGCTCTGGGTTGGCGCGAACGACGTCCAGGGCCTGGGTTCCGATCGAGCCAGTAGACCCGAGAATGATAACTCTGCGCATACCTCCATGCTAGGTGCCGGGCGCGGCGTATGTTCGATGCTGGCCAGTCTTGGCGTAGTGTCAACGGGTGACTGGTGCCGATGCAGAACTCAAAGACAACGCTAAAACCATCACGATCGACACTTCAGAGCCAGTCGCCCCTGACGATGTGCAGGACGAACCGGAGCGGGTCAAGCGCCCGGGATTCGTCTATTTTCTCGGTTATGGCATCATGGCGCCCGTCGCTCGAATCGTTTTTCGACCGAATATCGTGGGCCGCGAGAACATCCCGGCGACCGGCCGTGTCATTCTCGCGAGCAACCACCTCTCGTTCATCGACAGCATCGTCATTCCGCTTGTCGCCACCCGCCGCGTGCAGTTTCTGGCGAAATCGACCTACTTCACCGGAACCGGTTTCAACGGCTGGGTGTCCCGCACCTTCTTCACCGCGATCGGCGCCATCGGAGTGGAACGCGGAGCCGGACAGGCCGCGCAGGTCGCGCTCGACGCCGGCCGCTGCGTGCTCGACGCCGAGGGCGCCTTCGCTATTTACCCGGAGGGAACCCGCTCCCTCGACGGACGCCTCTACAAGGGCCGCACCGGCGTCGCCTGGCTGGCACTCGCCACCGGAGCCGTCGTCGTTCCGGTCGGACTGATCGGTACCCAGGAGATTCAGCCGGTCGGTACCAAGGTGCCCCGCATCCGCAAGGTCACCGTCACCTTCGGCGAACCGCTCGACCTCGGCCACCACGGCCCGGCCACCTCCGGCAAGGCCCGCCGGCAGGCAACGGATGAGATCATGGCGGCTATTCATCAGCTGTCCGGTCAGGAATTGGCCAACGCCTACAACGAATCCCCGCCGGTCGGCACCCTAAATCGCCTCGCTCACCGGGTGTTTCCGCGCGAACGCCTATAGCGGCGGTCTGCCTGACGCGCTGACGGTCATAGGCTGGATGAATGACTGCAACGTATTCGGTGCCCCAGCAACGCAAACTCGTGACGGCTCTTCCCGGCCCCAAGTCGGTTGAACTTCAGGCCAGGCGTGAGAAGACGGTCGCCCGCGGCGCCGGAACCCTCGCCAACATCTACATGGATCACGGCGCTGGGGCCATTCTGGTCGACGTCGACGGTAACCAGATCATCGACCTCGGCTGCGGTATCGGCGTGACCACGATCGGTCATGCGCATCCGGATGTCGCGGCGGCAGCATCCGCTCAGGCAGCGAAGTTGACCCACACCCTATTCACTGTGACGCCGTACGAGAACTATGTGGCCGTGGCTGAGAAGCTCGCCGACATCACTCCCGGCGACTTTGAGAAGCACTCGATTCTGGTCAACACCGGCGCAGAGGCCGTGGAGAACGCGGTGAAGATCGCCCGCAAGTTCACCGGTCGCCGCGCCATCGTGGCACTCGACCACGCCTTCCACGGACGCACCAACCTAACCATGGCGATGACGTACCGGCCCTGGCCGGAACGGGCCGGCATGGGCCCGTTCCCCGGAGAAATCTACAGTGTGCCGACGAGTTACCCGTTCCGCGATGGCCTGAGCGGGCTCGAAGCGGCCGAGAAGACCATCGATTACATCACGACCCACATCGGCGCGACCGAGATCGCGGCGTTCTTCGTCGAGCCGATCCAGGGCGACGGTGGCATCGTCATTCCCGCGCCCGGTTACTTCAAGCGCATTCGCGAATTCTGCACCGAGAACGGCATCGTCTTCGTGGCCGATGAGATTCAGGCTGGCCTGGCCCGCACCGGGGTCTGGTACTCGATCGAGCACCACGACGTCGTGCCCGACCTGGTCACCACGGCCAAGGGCATCGCCGGCGGCTTTCCGCTCGCCGCCGTCACGGGACGTGCCGACATCATGGATTCAGTGCAGCCCGGCGGCATCGGCGGCACCTTCGGCGGCAACCCGGTCTCGACCGCAGCCGCCCTCGCGGTGTTTAACCTGATCGAGCGCGACAACCTGCTCGACGAAGCGAAACGCGTCGAGGCCGCGCTCTGGGCGCGCATCGGCGACTGGGCGCAGAAGTTCTCCATCGTTGGCGAGGTGCGCGGCAAGGGCGCCATGTTCGGCGTCGAGCTCGTGCACCCCGGCACCAAGAAGCCGTACCCCGAGGCGCTCACCGCCGTGATCAAGCACGCCACGACGAACGGCGTCATCGCGCTGGATGCCGGAAGCTGGGATTCCGTGCTGCGCATCATGCCGAGTGTCGTGATCTCCGACGAGCTCATCGACGACGCGGCGACCGTGCTCGAAGAGGCTATCACCGCCCTGGTCGCCGCCTACCCCGCGTAACCCGAGGCCGCGTCCCGCCCCCTCGCCGAGCCGTGAGTTTCGGCCAGCGAGCCGTGAGTGTGAGGCCAGTTCAACGCTGAAATGGCCTCAAACCCCCCGGCTCGGCGACGGGTAACTACTACAGCGGTGGGCTCGTCACTATGCGCGTCGTACACCCCAGCTCGCCAGGCTCGATCCAGGCACGATCGAAGCCCCAAAATTCCACGACGCCGTCCGCACCGCGCACCGCGACGATGCACTCGCGTTCGCCCGGAACACCGACGGCGGCGAGGAACTCGCCATCTACGACAGCAGTGTCGACGGTCATGAACTCCTCGTGGAACGCCGCTTCCACGTCGTACTGGAGGCTCCCGCTCGACGCGGCACCGAGAACCGCCGCGAGCACGGCCTCGGCGTCGTCGGGTAAGGCCGGGAGCGGCGCCGCGGTCGGGGTCGTGATAGCAGGGTTGTCCGGGCAGTTGATGCCCTTTCGCGTGACCGGATGCGGCAGACGAAAGACCTCGTAGCGAAAACATTTCGTGGCGCTGCCCTCGCCGTACGAGGAGTCGCCGATCCCGCCCGCATTCTTCTGCTCCACGTCTACCCGGATGCGCACTTCGATGCGGGCGCCGGACTCGTCACCAGAGCTCCCGCTCCAGGCGAGTGTGTCCGCGTAGACCGTGGATCCGCGGGCGCCTGCCGCGGAATTCAGCGGAGTGATGTAGGTGGCCGCAAACCACTCCGCATCGCGTACCCGCGACACCGGCGAGTCCAGGTCGTCGGTGAGCTCCGCAGCGATGTGGTCGACCATGTCGGCAGCGACGCTCTCACCGGTAGCGCAGCCGGTCAGTGCAAGCACTGCAACGGTCGCCGCAGCACCCGCGCCAAGCCATCGTGTTCGCGCAACCGACAGATTGCGCGGCCCTCTGGCGGTGTTTCGACTCATGGTTCCCCCTCGTGCTACCTTAACCCGTGCAATCCTTCGGGTCGAGGTTCGCGCCTACCCCGCGTAGTCGCCCGCGGCAACCCAGTCGGTGATGTCAAGAGACTAGGGCGGCGGCAGGTCGAGTGCAGACGGGCTGATGACGGTCGGCACGTCGGACGGGCGCGTCATTGTTCGGCCACTGGCGCACCGAGTACTCTCGGTTCCGGCGATAGCGTGGGCGCGGGTGACGGCGTCGGCGACGGCGTGAGCGTAGGCGTGGGCGATGGCTCCCCCGCCGCCGGCACCACGACGAGCGGCCGGACCTGGGCGAACGGGAACGGCGACGGCGCGGCATCCGCTTGGTAAGCCTGCCCGAGATAGTCGTAGGTGGAGTCGACATCCGCTGACCTCACCAGACGCAGCGGGTACACGTTCCAGCCGCTGCCGCCCGGCACTAACAGGCTCGGCACCACCATGTCCTGCTCGCCGGTCGCATCAAGAAGTTGGGGCAGGTAGTGCGTATTGGCCGGGTCGTTGACCACGTTGAGCGCGCGGCCGTCTTGGTCGAACAGCTGCACGTCGGTGAGTGGCTGGCCGTCGGCGTCGTAGGCGAACACGTTGGTCACTTCCTGGCCGTTCTGCATCAGTCCCGGCATGCTGTACGGGTCGTACTCCACATACCCGCCGGCCTGCGCATTCGCCGCCTGGTGCGCCGTAAGAATAAGCACCCACGGCAGCGCCAGGACCGCGCACACGCTGACCACGGTGCGAAAGCGCGGCAGCCAGCGCCAGGGCAGCCATCGGCTGCGCCCCCATTGCACGCTCAGAACCACGAAGGCCCCGAGCGCGAGAGCGCGCACCGGGTTGGTCGGCAGGGTGCTGATCGCGCCGCCCACAAAGATCTCCGCGACCGCGTAGACCACCCAGCCGCGCAACACCCACCACAGCGGGCGCAAGACGAGCAGAAAGTCGAGGACCGCTGCACCGGCCGCAGTCGAGCGGATGCACCGAGTCACGTTCACCCGAATGCCTCCGACCCGAATTCGCAGCCGGCGCAGCCCCGACACCCGAACGGTGGGTGCCGTTCCCCGCACGGGGAGCCCGGCCGCGCTGCGCAGCTCGTCGGCGTAGGCGACCGGATCGCCGAGGTCGAAGTCTGGCGCATCGGCAGGGGCGCCGGCATCATCGAAGTCAGCGGCCTGCTCGGTCAGGTCGGCTTCAAGGCCGTCGGTGAGGTCATCGATTTCATCAGCCGGAAGGTCGCTCAGGGCCGCCCGCACTGCCAAGGCGAAGTCGTGAATGGAATGGGTGGTGGCGGTTTGGCTCATGACTTGTCACCGATCGTACGTAGGTGGGCTGTGGGTTGCGGCTTTTCGAGCAGCTGGGTGAGGGTATCGGCGAAGGCGGTCCAGTTCACGCGTTGTTCGGCGAGCATGGCCCTGCCGTTCTCGTTCATTCCGTAATACTTGCGGTGCGGACCGCCGTCGGACGGCACGACATAGCTCGACAGCGCCCCCGCGCTGTACAGCCGGCGCAGGGTGCCGTAGACCGACGCGTCACCGACCTCATCGAGCCCGGCGGCGCGCAACCGGCGCACGATGTCATAGCCGTAGCCGTCATCTTCGATGATCACGGCCAGGACGGCCATGTCGAGCACCCCCTTGAGTAACTGGGTAGTATCCATCGGCTTCCCTTCGATCGGCCTGACCCTCAACGCACCCCACACTACTACGCAATCCGCGCTACCGTGCCATGCGCAATCTGAACCCTCGCGCCGAGCCTTGAGTTTCCGCTACATCTCAGGTGACCGTGACCGGCTCGTGACCGACCGGAAAGTTCACCGAGGCCGCGATAAAGCATTCGCGGGCGGCCTCAGCGTGCAGGGACTGCGCGAACTCAATCTGCTCGGGGTCGGTAATCGTGACCCGTGGCCGCAAGGTCACCGTCGTGAAGTGGCCGCCACCTCCCGACACCTGTTCCATCGTGCCGACCGGGGTATCCGTATACGCCGTCACCGTGACCCCGTTTCGGGCCGCCACGTGCAGATACGACAGCAGGTGGCACTGGCTGAGCGCGGCGAGCAGCAGTTCCTCAGGGTTCCAGCGGTCGTTGTCGCCGTGAAAAGTCGGGTCCGACGAGCCGCTGATCGGTAACTTCTCAGCGGAAGCCCGCCCGGCCGGCGAAATCAGATGGTCGCGCCCATAGGCACGGTAATGGCTTGTTCCGGTGCCGCGATTGCCGGTCCACTCGACCCGCACCGCATATTCGTGCACTCCGTTCATATTTCTCCTCTATCTATGCAAGATTCTGCTTTACAAGATTCTTGCAGGCTGCTCAGGAACACCGCGCCCTCGGTCGGTCCAGCACAATTGGGTACAGTTGGATCATCATGACTGACACTCTCACGAACTCTGCCACCGTTGCCGCCACCACTTACTCTGTAGCGCAGGAACGAAAGATCGTCACGGCCATTCCCGGTCCGATCTCGGCGGCACTGCACGAGCGACGTCGGGCAGTCGTCTCCGACGGAGTCAGTTCCATGCTGCCCGTCTACATTGCCAAGGCCAACGGAGCGATCCTGGTCGACGTGGACGGCAACCAGTTCATCGACCTCGGTGCCGGCATCGGCGTCACCACGATCGGACACACCGAAACGAGCGTCGTCGCGGCCGCCGTCGAACAGTCCCAGGACTTCCTCCACACCCTGTTCACAGTGACCCCCTACGAAGAATACGTTCGGGTCGCCGAGCTGCTCGCCGAGCACACCCCCGGTGACTTTGCCAAGAAAAGCGTACTCATCAACTCCGGCGCCGAAGCCGTCGAGAACGGCGTGAAGATCGCCCGCAAGTACACCGGCCGTCGAGCCGTCGCGGTGCTCGACCACGCCTACCACGGCCGTACCGTGCTGACCATGGCCATGAATTACAAGGCCATGCCCTACGCCGCCGGTTACGGCCCGCTCGCCAGCGACGTCTACCACGCACCGAGCTCCTACCCGTATCACGACGGTCTCACCGGGGCCGAAGCGGCCGTGCGCACCGTTGCCTACCTCGACAAGGTAATCGGGGCATCCGACCTGGCCTGCCTCGTCGTCGAACCCATTCAGGGTGAGGGTGGTTTCATGGTGCCGGCGGATGGCTACCTGCCCGCCCTGCAGAAATGGTGCACCAAAAACGGTGTCGTCATGATCGCCGACGAAATTCAGAGTGGAATGGCCCGCACCGGAAAGTACTACGCAAGCGAGCACTTCGGTTGGATCCCCGACCTCGTCCTCACCGCCAAGGGCATCGCCGGCGGCTTCCCGCTCGCGGCCGTCACCGGCCGCGCCGAGATCATGGACGCCTCCCAGGCCGGCGGCCTCGGCGGCACCTTCGGCGGCAACCCCGTCTCCTGCGCCGCGGCGATCGCCGTGTTCGACGCGATCGAGGCCAACAACCTGCTCGCTCAGGCGCAGCGCATCGAGAAGTCCCTCACCGCGGGTCTGACCGCTCTGAAGAACAAGTACGACATCATCGGTGAGATTCGCGGCCGCGGCGCCATGATGGCGATCGAACTCGTGCAGCCCGGTACCGGCGACACGACGAAGGCCCCGAACGCCGCTGCGGTGACCGCCATCTCCGCATACGCCAGCCAGAACGGCGTGCTGCTGCTCACCGCCGGCACCTACGGCAACGTGCTGCGGTTCCTGCCGAGCCTCGCGCTCTCCGATGCGCTCATCATCGACGCCCTCTCGGTGATCGACGATGCTATCGCTGCACTGACCGCGCCCACCCGCTGACGCCGTGACTGAAACTTTCACGGTTGACGGTTCCGTCGAGCTCGCCGTCGTCGAACGCAGCGGGTTCATCGAATCCCGGCACGCTGGTTCGGCTGTCGTGCTCGGTACCAACGGCGAAGTGCTGCGTGCCCTCGGCGATGTCACCAGCGCCGTCTTTCCGCGCTCGGCCATGAAACCGTTCCAGGCTGTCGCGGTCATGGCGAGTGGCGTCGCCCTACGGGGAGCGGATGCTGCCATCGCCACCGCGAGTCACATCGGTACCGCGGAACACATCGCACTGGTTCGCGGGCTGCTCGCCCGGGCCGGAGTGCCCGAAACGGCACTCGCCTGCCCGGCGGCGTGGCCGATCGACTCCGCCGCGCGGGATGCGCTGGTGAAACGCGGGGCCGGCAAAGCTCCGGTGTACATGGAGTGCTCGGGCAAGCACGCGGCAATGCTCGTCGCCTGCCAGCAGAACGGCTGGGCGATCGAGGGTTATCTGCAGCCGGAGCATCCGCTGCAAAAACGTATTCTCGACGTGCTCGAGCGGTTCACCGGCGAACGTCCGCTGGCCTCGGGCATTGATGGTTGCGGCGCTCCCGTGCACGCCATTTCGCTCACCGGCCTGGCCCGCGGCATCGCCCGCATCGCCACGAGCAAGTCCAACTCGCCGTTCGCGATCTACCGTGAAGCCGGTTTTCTGGCCGAAGCTGTTCGTGCCAACGGCTGGGTCGTGGCCGGCTCAGGTCACTCCGACAGCATCGTCATCGACCGGCTCGGCCTGTTCGTGAAGGGCGGCGCCGAGGGCATCATGGTGGCCTCCGCCGAAAACGGCACCACCGTGGCGCTGAAGATTCTGGACGGCAACCTGCGCGCCGCAGCGGCGGTTGCCGTGGGTCTGCTCGCCGACGCCGGTGCGATCAAGCGACTGGATGTCGAAGAGTTGCTGCCTGAGCTCGGCCTCACCGTGACCGGCGGTGGCCGGCCGGTGGGGGAAATTCGCGCCAGCTACGTCTAACCGAGTCGATGGCGACGGCCCGTGCAATCTGAACGGTGACTTCGGGTAATTGCAACTTTGCCACCAGGCGGTGCACCCGGTTGACCACCGCTGAGGTGAGCGAATCAATGCCTGCATAGACGCTGCCCACCGCGATCTGACCGCCGATGTCGGCGGCCAGCCACGGTTTGTGATCGCGTGCGATTACGTGGTGGTGCAAGGGCGCCCTCGATCTCGACGATCTGCGCGACCGGCTTGCCCGAATCGGGCGGGTCCCGGCGGACCGGCTCGTCGCTCCTCGCGTCTAGCTGAGCCTGGCCAGGCGTCGCGCCTTGGCCGCTCCCGCCACCTGCACCGTCACGACCACGATGATGGCAATAATGAACACGGCCGAGGCGAGCACGTTGGCCTCAGCCGGAATGCCGCGGGCCGCCGAAATATAGATATATTTTGGGAATGTCGACACCGCGCCGGAGTTGAAGTTCGTGATGATGAAGTCATCGAAGGACAGGGCGAACGACAGCAGAGCGGCTGCGAGGATCCCCGGCAACAACAACGGAAAGGTGATGCGGGCGAACACTTGCGCGGCAGAACCGTAGAGGTCACGACCAGCCTCTTCGAGCGCCGGGTCGAGGCTCGCGACCCGGGCCTTGACCGTGACCACCACGAAACTGATGCAGAACATGGTGTGAGCGAGAATGATCGTCAGCATGTCTTTCGGCACCCCGACCGACAAAAACTGTGCAGCCAGGCCGGCACCGAGCACGACCTCCGGGGTCGCCATCGGCAGAAACAGCAGCAGGCTGGTCTGCGACCGAAACTTGAACCGGTAGCGCACGATGGCGATCGCGATCATGGTGCCGAAGGTCGTCGCAATAACGGTGGCGACAACCCCGATGAACAGGCTGTTGCCGAAGGCTTGACAGACGGCTCCGTTCTGCACATTGCAGACGCCCCGCCATTTATCTAAGGTGAAGCCCTGCCAGGTGATGTTCGACTTGAGCGAGTCGTTGAAGGAGTAGACGAAGGTGTACCCGATCGGAATCATCAGGAACAGCAGGGCCAAGGCACTGTAAGCCGGCAGCAACCATTTGCCGAGGGAGAGTTTCACAGCAGCTCCTCCGTTCCGGATCGTTTGACGTAGATGCTGACGATCACCAGGATCACGGTCATCAGAATGATCGACAGGGCAGCGGCTGCCGGAAAGTTCTGCAGCACCAGAAAGTTGGTTTCAATCACGTTACCCATCATCTGGGTGCCGGTACCGCCGAGAAAGTCCCGGCTGGCATTGATATAGTCGCCCGCCGCGGGAATGAAGGTGAGCAACGTGCCCGCGACGATACCGGGCATCGACAGCGGAATGGTGACCTTGCGGAACACGTGGAACGGGCTCGCGTACAGGTCGCTGCCCGCCTCGAGGTAGCGCACGTCGAGCCGCTCAAGGGTCGTGTAGAGCGGCAGGGTCATGAACGGAATGAAGTTATAGGTGAGACCGAAGATCACCGAGAACGCGGTGCCGGTCACGTGCGCTTCCGGCGCCATCAGCGACAGTGCCTTGAGCGTCTGCACCACGAAGGACTCATCGGAGAACAGTTGCTTCCAGGCCAGGGTGCGCAGCAGAAAGCTGATGAAGAACGGCGCGATCACGAGCACGAGCATGAGGCTCTGCAGTAGCGGCCACTTTCGCGCCTTCACCCCGATGAAGTAGGCCAACGGGTAGCTGATCAGCAGAGCGAAGAACGTCGCCGCGAGCGCATAACTGAACGAACGCACGATGTGCGGCCAGTAAGTCGTGACAACTTCGACGTAGTTCTGCCAGCGGAAGGCGTAATCGTACTGACCGATATCCCCGAACTCCCGCGGCGCCTGGAACGAGGTCAGCAAAAGCGACACCAGCGGGGTGAGAAAGAACAGCACCAGATACAGGATGCCCGGCAGCAGCAGAAACAAGGCCACCGGGCTGCGGCGCCTGGCGGCCGGATCGGTCGACGGCGCGGTCGTGGGTGGCGGCGCGGTCGAGGAAAATGCGGCGAAGGCCATCTCAGGCCTCCTCGAGCTCCGTGAGCAGCGATGACCGACGCTGCTGGGCGATTGTCTTGGTGTCGAGGTCGGCTTCGAATCTCGGACTCTGGGCGGGATCGTCGTCGAGACCGAAGCCGTGGACGACATTCCAGCTGAGCCAACAAGAGGCGCCGACGTGCGCGGCCGGGCCGAAGACCATGTTCTGGGCGAATACCACCAGGGTGCCGACGCCCGGCACGTCGACGAGGTATTGCGTGCTGACCCCGCTGAACGACACATCGATGACCCGGCCCGGGCCCAGCACGTTGCGGCCGGTGTCCTGGACCGGTGCTTCAGCGTGCAGGATGACCTTCTCGGGACGCACACCGATGGTGACTTCGCCCGACACTCGGTGGGCTCGCTCCAGCGGCACCACGATCTTCTGGCCAGAAACGTCGACGGCGATGGCGGTGCTCGTGGTGGACACGACCGGACCGGTGAACAGGTTGGACTGGCCCAGAAAGTTTGCGACGAACGAGGTCTTGGGTAGTTCGTAAAGCTGCTGCGGCTCACCCATCTGCTCGATTCGGCCCTTGTTCATGACCGCGATGGTGTCGGCCATGGTCATGGCTTCCTCCTGGTCGTGGGTCACGTGCAGAAAGGTCAGGCCCACCTCCTCCTGGATGGTTTTCAGTTCGAGCTGCATCTGACGCCGCAGTTTGAGGTCGAGGGCGCCGAGCGGCTCATCGAGCAGCAGCAGCGCGGGCCGATTGACGATGGCGCGAGCGAGGGCAACGCGTTGTTGCTGGCCGCCGGATAGTTGCTGCGGTTTACGGTGGGCGAGGTGGTCGAGCTCCACCAGGAGAAGCGCCTCGTGCGCCTTGGCCACCGGGCCTGCGATTTTGCGTCGGCGCAGCCCGAAGGCGACGTTCTCCAGCACGGTCATGTGCGGAAACAGTGCGTAGCTCTGGAACACGGTGTTGACCGGACGTTGAAAGGATTTCCGATTCGTCACATCCGCTCCCGCGATCAGGATGCGGCCGCTGGTCGGTTCTTCCAGTCCGGCGACGAGGCGGAGGGTCGTCGTTTTTCCGCAGCCCGAGGGGCCCAGCAGCGCGAAGAACGATCCGGCCGGAATGGTGAGGTTGAGGTTTTCAATGGCGGTGAACCCGGGGAAACGTTTTTCGACGCCGACCAGTTCCAGGTCAGCACCACGATCGGCGAACGCACCGACGGCCATCAGGCTGCGCCCAGCAGGATCGCCTGGAACTGGTTATTGAACGTCTGCTCTTCGGTGCCGTCGAGACCGCGAAAGACGTAGGCGTTGGCGAGAGTGGCATCGTCGGGAAAGATCAGCGGGTCTTCGGCCAACGCCGGGTCGATGGCCATCATGGCTTCCTTGGCCCCGACGACCGGGGTGATGTAGTTGACGTAGGCGGCGACCTCGGCAGCGACGGCCGGGTCGTAGTAGTAGTTGATGAGCTCCTCGACATTCTTCTTACCGGGCGAGCCGATCGGCACCACGAAGTTGTCGTTCCAGAGGGTGCCACCCCTCTCGGGAACGATGAAGCCCCACTTGTCGCCGTTTTCGGCGTTGAGCTGCACGATGTCGCCGGACCAGACGATGGCGGCGAGGGTGTCTTCGTTGGCGAGGTCTTCCTTATAGGAGTTGCCCTTGATGTTTCGGATCTGGCCGTCAGAGACCTGCTTCTCGAATTCGTCGATAGCCGCGGTGAACTCATCTTCGCCCCAGTCGCCGGAGATGTCGACGCCTTGATCGAGCATGATCAGGCCCATCGTGTCGCGCATTTCGGAGAGCACACCGACGCGGCCCTTCAGGTCGGCAGCCCAAAGGTCTTCGACCGAGGCCAACCCCTGGGGATACTTCTCCTTGTTCCAAGCCAGACCCGCGAAGCCACCCTGCCACGGCACGCTCATGGCCCGCCCCGGGTCGAAGTCGACGTCCTGCAGCGACGGCAGCAGATTGGCGAGGTTGGGAATGTTGGCGTGATCGAGTTCCTGGGTGTAGCCGAATCGAATCATGCGGCTGACCATCCAGTCGGTCAGACAGGCGACATCGGCACCGATGTCCTGGCCAAGGGCGAGCTGGTCCTTGACCTTGCCGTAATAGGAGTTGTTATCGTCGACGGCTTCGGTGTACTTGACCGAAATGCCGGTCTGTGCCTTGAACGCGTCGAGGGTCGGATAGCTGCCGGCATCATCCACGTCGATGTAGAGCGCCCAGTTGTCCCAGCGGATGGACTTGTCAGTGGCCGAGGTATCGGCCGCGGCGGTGGGTTTGGCTGTGGCGCCGGAGGAGCACGCGGCGAGCGCGAGCGCGGTAGCGCCGGCACCGGCGCCGGCCAGCAGTGTACGACGGCCCATTTGCGAGTTCTGCGCCCGACGAATGAGCTGGCGGATCATGGGATCAGCAGGCAGCGGCTTGGACTTCATCTGGTTCTCCTAGCATTCTGAGCACGCAGACTGTCAGGGCTAACGACGTTGCGAGTTGGTCGATAGTTGCACATATCGGTGGAAATTACACTTAAAAGTGTTCAAAACATTGATCTTGGAACCGATTTGTCACGAAATCAGCACATACTTGCAACATTCGCCCGTGAAATCGTCGCTTCACCGAGACTAGGGTGGTGGCCAGGAGCGAGAGAGGGACACCATGAGAATCGCAGTTCCCACCGAGACCAAGAATAATGAATTTCGGGTCGCGATCACCGCGGCGGGGGTGCACGATCTTGTGTTGCACGGTCACGATGTGGTCGTGCAGGCCGGGGCTGGGGCGGGTTCCTCGATCAGCGATGAGCAGTATCGCTCGGCCGGTGCGACGATTCTGCCGGACGCCGCGAGCGTCTGGGCGGCCGCCGACCTCCTGCTCAAGGTGAAAGAACCGATAGCGAGCGAGTACGGCTATTTTCGGGACGATCTGGTGCTGTTCACCTATTTGCACCTCGCCGCCGAACCCGACCTGACGAGGGCGCTGCTTGTGAGTCAGGTCACCGCGATCGCCTACGAAACCGTGCAGTTACCCTCCCGTGCGCTTCCGCTGCTCGCGCCCATGAGCGAGGTCGCCGGTCGCCTCGCACCGATCGTGGGTGCCAATGCCATGCTCAAACCGAACGGTGGCCCGGGTCTGCTGGTGCCCGGCGTTCCCGGCACGCATCCGGCCAAGATCGCCGTGCTTGGCGGCGGTGTCGCCGGAACCGCTGCGATGCAGGTGTCGCTCGGCCTCGGCGCGGAGGTGACCGTGCTCGACACGAATCTGTTTCGGCTGCGTGAGATCGACGCCCTGCACTTCGGTCGGGTCAAGACCATCGCCTCGAATAGCTTCGAGATCGACAAAGCCGTCATGGAGGCCGATATGGTCATCGGTTCGGTGCTGATTCCTGGTGCCAAGGCACCCAAGCTGGTCAGCAACGAGCTAGTGTCGCGCATGAAATCGGGCAGCGTGCTCGTGGACATCGCCGTTGACCAGGGCGGCTGCTTTGCTGACAGCCATCCGACCACTCACGCCGACCCCACCTTCACCGTGCACCGATCCTTGTTCTACTGTGTCGCCAATATGCCTGGCGCTGTGCCGCACACCTCGACCTATGCCTTGACGAATGCGACCCTGCCGTACGTGCGCGCCCTGGCCACGTTCGGCTGGGTGAATGCACTGCGCGCCGATGCCGCGCTGGCGCAGGGACTCAACGTGTTCGGCGGCCGCCTGATCAGTCCCCCGGTCGCGCTCGCCCACGGGATGACGCACCGGCAGCTCGCCGAGGTGCTGGCCTAGCCGCTCGCCAAGCTGCCGTCCGGTTCCGGCAGGACCGCCCGAGTCACGTCGCCATCGGGGTGCAGCACCCAGACTCGGCCGCGCCCGGGAGCCAGCGGTGGCGGCAACTGACGGCGGTGACTGACCATCCGAAAATCGGACAGGCCACACCGATCGAATACGATGCTGGCCGGCCCGCCGTTGAGCCGACCGCGTGCAGTCTGCCCACTTGTAATCTGGCCACGCAGCCGAGTCAGCAGGGTCCAGTGTGCCTGCCAGATTTCGGCGTCACCGACGACGACCAGCCGGCCGGGAGCATCCGTTTGACCGGTTTCGACGCTGATCAGGGCGGATGCTGTCGGCCCGGTCGTTCCCGCCAGCTCCACCACCGGCACCCTCAGCACAGCGCGCAGTCGCGCGGCGGTGCGCGCCGGTGACGACGATACGACAAGCAGCGGGCCGTGGTCGGGCAGCTGCGGAGTCGATCGGGCGAGCGGGGTGAGTTGCACCTGCACGGGCACCGGAGCCAGCAGTTGCACGCAGGTGTTGTGCCAGACTCCCCCACCGGCCGGCAGGGAGGCGTGGTAGTTGGCCGACAGCCCGCCGGCGGCGAGATGATCCTGCACGCTGGAAAGTTTGAGCAACAGGGTGCTCGGGCAGAGGGAAGCGAGTCCGGGAACCGCGCTGGTCAGCCGCTGCACGGCGACGACGAGGTGCACGCCGGCGGCAGGGCCATCGCGCAGTAATCCAGTGAGCAGATCGGCGGCGGCTAGTCGATGATCCGGCTGCCAGCGCGCCGAAACCGAATCGAAGTCGTCGAGCAGCAACAGTCGCGGCAGCGCTGTGGTCTGCTGTCCGCTTTCAATGCGCATGCTCACCCGTTCCAATGCGTCCCAGGTCGACTCGACGTCGGCGTTCACTAATTCAATGGCGATTTGGGCACCACGCTCGCGTTCGGCCACCCGGGCGATGGTGCACAGCAGCGTGGACTTGCCCGAGCCGGACCCGCCCACGACGAGCAGGTGACCGTCAATCTCGGGGGCGTAGGCGAACACGCGGTACCGCTGGCTGTCGGGCTCGTCGAGCACACCGAGGGGGTAGCCGGGAGCCGGGACACCCTCGACGGTGAACCGGCGCAGATCGGCCTCGGTCACCAGCGTCGGCAGCGCATTCAGCCACGGGCGCCGCGGTGCAGTACCGCCGGAGAAACGCGCCGCAATCTCCAGAATGTCGCTCTCCCCGGTCGAGGCGACCTGGCAGAGCACCGGCTCGACGGTATCGGTGGCGATCACGCACCGACCGGGTTGATTTGGATCCAGCGTGGCCGCAGCATCCGTTCCGATCACGGCCTGGCTGTCAGCCCGGTTATTGACCCGCAGCGAAAGGCGCAGGCTGCAGTTGGCCATCAGGGCATCGCGCACCACCCCGGCCGGTCGTTGAGTGCACAAGATCAGGTGCACGCCGAGCGACCGCCCGCGCGCAGCAATGTCGACGAACAGGGCGTGCAGCTCCGGAAAGGCCCCGAGCATGGCCGCGAATTCATCGACAACGATGACCAGTCGGGGCAGCGGATGCTCCAGCTCGGTCAGATTCCGCGCGCCAGCAGTGCTGAGCATCCGCTCTCGGAAGCGCAGTTCGGCCCCCAGACTGGCCAGGGCGCGGGCAGCCGTCTGGGAATCGAGATCGGTGATGAGCCCGACGCAGTGCGGAAGCCGGCTGAGGGGCGCAAATGCGGCGCCGCCCTTGAAATCAACGAGTAAGAAATTCACCTGTTCCGCTGAATGCACAGCGGCCAGGGACGCCACCCAGGTCGTCAAGAGCTCACTCTTGCCGCTGCCGGTCGTGCCGCCCACGATGGCGTGCGGTCCGGCTCGCACTAGATCGATGAGTACCGGCCCAGCTGGTCCGACTCCGATCACGCAACCCAGGCCGGTCGGGGCAACCGACGCCGGGTCGGCGGTTGCGCTGCCGCCTGCCGTGAGTAAGTCTGTCAGGGTAACGCCGACCGGGATCGCCCCGGCCGAGGTGACGAGGCCGGCGTCGCTGGCCTGGCGGGTGAGCGCCGCTGCAAAGTCGGTGGCCGCGGCCCTGGTCAGCAGTTCCGGGAAGAAATCGATGGCCGGCGCCCGATTCGGCGACCGGACCAGCTGCGCTCGGCCGGGACCGATCACCCGCACAACGGTTCCGCACCCCGGCGGCAGATCGTCGAGCCGGGTCGCAACGGCGACCAACAGTCGCCCCTGGCCGCGGTCGCGCGCGGTGCGTGCCGATGTTCCCGACGTCGCCTGATGCAGCACGATGTGCCGAGTTGCTGGTCGCACGTCGTCGTGTGGAAACGCGGCTGCCCACTCCCACTCGGGGCCGGTATCCAGGTCCAGGCCGACGTCGGTCGGGGGCAGTGCGAAGCACAGCTGCACGAGCACCGCCCGGGCCAGGGCTTCGGGAAGAGGTGCAGCCCCGACGATGCCGAGTCCGTGCGTCAGGTCGACGACGATCGGAGCGTCGGTGATGATCGCGGCCCAGTCACGAAGTTCTCGATGGTCGTTCGGAGCTGTCGCCCCGCCCAACCGAATGCCACTCGGTGCCGGGCCACAGCCCAGGGTGACGAGCGTGGCATCCGTTTGCCGCCAGCGCGCGGCGGAGGTACGGCCGAGCACGATGTCCCTGGCCGAGGGAGTCTGCTGCCAGGCGTCCTCCCTCCAGCGGGCCTGGCGTTCGGTGATCGCCACCCGAAGCACCGCGACGGCGTCGGCCTGTGCGGCAGTTTCGGTCCGGCGGCGTTTGCGCCCGGCGCGCCGCGAGTCGACCATGCTGGCCACCGCGATGAGCGGGCTGAGCACGGCGAAGATCAGTGCGAACGCTGACCCGGTGATCGACCAGATCAGGCCGGCGGCAGCCAGTGGTGCCACAGTGGCGAGAAGCGGAAATCCGGCCGGTGGCGCCGCGGAGGACGCCGGCGGCAGGCTGAGGTTCTCGTCAACGGTCGACACAGCACCAGCAGACCAGAGGATCGGCTCCGCGTGGGGCGGGCGAGAGCTATCCGTGCGTAATCCGCGTTTGGGTGCCTGGTGGAGGAGCAACCCGCCACGGCAAACGGCTCAGGCGACGGTGAACGAGTGGTCGGCGATTTCGACCCGCGTACCGTGCGGTAGCACGTAGCGTCGTCCCGGTTCGAGCGGCTCGGCCGTTTCGCCGGGCCGGCGAATTACGGTGCCATTGCCGGAGACCCGGTCACTGACCCAGAACTCGCCGTCGTGCTGGCCGAACTCGAGGTGAGTCTTGGAGACCGAGCGGTCGGCATCCACTACCCGAATAAGATCGTCGAAGATCTCGTCAGGTTGCGGCAGAGGCTTGCGCCCGATCAGGCCCGACCCCTGGACGGTCACTTTCTGACCGGTGCTGAAGGTCAAAACGAAGGTCCTGCTGCTCGGCAGCGTCGATGCTGCGGGGGGATCGTTCGTAACGGCGGCGGCCGCGCGCACCGGAACGGGCACGAGTGCGGGAATCGGAACGGAGATGATCACTGCCTTTCGCGGAAGGCGCGCGATGATGGTCGTGTCGTTCGGGCGCGGATCCGGGCGCTTACGCGATTCCACGGTAGCCGATCGAGAGCTACCGCACTCGCCGCAAAACATGGCACCAACCGGCAGCCAGGCACCGCAAATCTGACACGTCACGACCGGCTCACTTAAACCTTCTTGACCAAGCTGGACTTGAGCTGCATGAAACCAAAACCATCGACCTTGCAGTCGATGTCGTGTCCGTCAACCGGGTCGACCAATCGAATGTTGCGCACCTTAGTGCCGACCTTGATCGACAGGGCCTGACCCTTGACCTTGAGGTCCTTGATGATCGACACGGTGTCGCCGTCGATCAGGATGGTGCCGAAGGCGTCTTTGACGACGGCTTCCTGCTCTTCTTCAACCGGTTCGTTCGACCATTCGTGGGCGCAGAGCGGGCAAACCAGCAGCGCGCCCATTTCGTAGGTCAGGTCGCTGGAGCATTCAGGGCACGGGGGCAAGGTCTCATTCACTCGTTCTATAATACGCGATTGCCTGCGCCGGCTATCGGCGACCGATCCCGATTCCGGACTCGCGGTTGAACGCCGAGACCGGCAGCCCGAGGAAGTAAGACTCGGCCGAATGCGCTCCGGAGGACAGCAGTGCCGACAACATGCCGGCCGTGTAGAAGAAGGACAGGGTGAACCAGAGAAGCAGGAGGCCGGTGAACCAGTAGATAGCCCGATTCCAGAATGGCCGGTTGCTGCGGTTGGTTTCGGCGAAACTTCGGGCCAGGGTGCGCGGTGGGCCGAGCGAGTCGAGGGTGGTGTCGATGTCGCGGGCGGCGGCATCCACTTTGATGTTGCCGCGAATCTCACGCAGGATCGATCGGCGTTCGCGCATCGACACCAATTCTTCGAGCCAGAGGTCGAGCCGAAACAGGTAGGACTCCCGGCGACGCCAGACTCCGAACGCGGATCGGGTCTGGGTGGTTTGGGTTTTCATTTCGGTTCCTCCCGGAGTGATTCTGGCTGGTCTGGTTCATCTGTCGGGATGGGACCGAGGCCCATGTGCACGATCGCAACCAGGTAGCGCCATCGAGCAGTCGAAAGCTTGAGGGCTTCCTTTCCCGCCGGGCTGAGTGTGTAGTATTTGCGGGCGGGTCCCGCTGTCGACGCGACCAGGCGGCTCGTGAGCGAGCCGTCCTGCTCCAGCCGTGACAACACCGGGTAGACGGTGCCGGTCGCGAGGTCACTGAGACCAATGTCTTGCAGCCGCACAACGAGTTCGTAGCCGTACGATTCGGCGCGGTGCAATTGGCTCAGGATCAGCATGGGCAGCACACCGCGTAAGGACTGCGCGTCTTGCTGCACTGCCGGAACACTCGGTGGTTGCGTCATGACTATCAACATCGAGCAGGTAGTCGGCGAGACCTAATAGCTGTGCATGCCATCTAGCAAAAAATGCCCCCACCGAACCGCAGCGCAATGCAGGCCAGTTCACCGCTTGGTCTACACTGGCGCTGCGTGTACTGATGGCATGATCTGATCAATCACTTCACCCGGTAATCAGAACGGTTGGGAAGTGGGGGTTGTCAATATTCCAGACGGAGTTCCACGGAATACTCATGGGTGGGACTGGTGGAGTCGGTGGCGTAGGGTGAGCGGACCCGAACGTGCCATTCCTTGGCGATCCGGTTCTCGCACCACGATGTGAGGAAGACACTGCCCTAGATTGAAGGCATGACTCTTCCGCCATCCCTGCTGCGCCTCGCCGCATTCGCGGCCGAGCCCGGCGGCGGCAACCCGGCCGGCGTGCTCCTCGACGCTCGGAATCTCGATGATGGGCAGATGCAGGACATTGCCACGGAAGTCGGGTATGCCGAAACAGCATTTCTGACCGAACCTGCCATCGACGGCGACCAACGACACGCCCGCATCAAGTACTTTTCCCCACTCGCCGAGGTGCCCTTCTGCGGTCACGCCACTATCGCCACAGCGATCGCCCTGGCGACCCGCGACGGCGTGGGAACTCTCCGGTTCGAGACGGCAGTTGGTGTCATCGTCATCACGACCACACTAAACGAGGGTGCCATCATCGCGTCGTTCACGAGTGTGGAACCGCGGTTGGCCGATTTTTCCGACGGAGTCCTTGATCGGCTGCTGGATCTGCTCGGCATCGGCCGGGGCGACTTGGATCCCCAGTATGCGCCGCAGGTTGCCTTTGCGGGAAATTGGCATCCGATTCTGGTTTTCGCCAACCAGACGACGTTCGACACGTTCCAGTTCGACGTCGAACCGATGGCCAGCCTGATCGAAGAGCAGAACTGGACCGGCACGGTCACCACGCTCTTCGCACTGGCCCCGAATATATTCGCCGCCCGCAATCTGTTTCCCGTTGGTACAATACTCGAAGACCCCGCTACCGGCTCGGCCGCGGCCGCGCTGGGCGGGTATCTGCGCGAACTGGCACTCGTCGACGGGCCAACGCGCGTGCTGGTCCACCAGGGCAGTCATATCGGGCGGCCGAGCCTGCTCACCGTCGATATCCCGCGAACCGGCGGAATCATCGTGAGCGGTTCGGCCATCACGATCACGTAAGCGTTCGACTCCGCGCCCAGTGCGATCAGGCTTCCGGCGCCTCGTAGGGTTCGACTGCGAGCACGTCAACCACGATCGCGGTGACGTTGTCGCGACCACCGTTTTCGAGGGCCGCCTCGACCATCGCGGAGACGGCGTCCGCTGCCAGCTTCTTCTCGAGTAAAAAATGACGGATACCGTACGAGGTCAGTTCCTTGGTGAGCCCGTCTGAGCAAACCAGGATGCGCATGCTGGCCTGAATCGGCAGAATGCGATAGTCAGGAATGGGCGGTTCGTGAAAGCCGACTGCCCGGGTGATGATGTTGCTGTGCGGGTGTACGTCGGCCTCTTCGCGGGTAATGCGCCCGGCATCGACGAGTTCCTGCACGACCGAGTGGTCGTTGGTGACCTGCTCGAGTACACCGTTGAACAACTGATAAACCCGGGAGTCGCCGATGTTGAAGACGATCCAACTGACGGCATCCGAGACCAGGGCCAGTGCAACCCCGGTCACCGTTGTTCCGGTGCCCTGGTCGGTGACTCCGACACCCTGCGCCATATCGTCGACGGCGAGCACGAGGGCCCGGTCAATCGAACCGGCCTCGGCAACGAGCGTTCCGGATAGCTCGGCCAGCCGGTTGACGACGGCGGCACTGGCGACATCGCCGGCCGAATGCCCACCCATACCGTCAGCGACGGCGAACAGCGGCGGCGCGGCGAGCAGGCTGTCTTCGTTGACCTCTCGGCGATGACCAACGTCGGTCAGGGCAGCCCACGCCAGCGTTAGCGTCGTTCCAACGCTGGGCAGTTCGACACGAAATTCGGTCGAACCTTGACCAATCTGGGTCACGGGTAGTGCCTTCCGAGTGTGGGGCGCGAAGCCGGCCCCGCCGTTCCAACGTTCACCGAAGGACTCGAACCATAATAACGTCACCGTCCGTTGACACCGTACCGGCCTAGTGTCCGATGTAGCTCATCACATGCTTGATCCGGGTGTAATCCTCGAAGCCATACATCGAGAGGTCCTTGCCGTACCCGGAGTGCTTGAAACCGCCGTGCGGCATCTCGGCAACGATCGGTATGTGGGTGTTGATCCAGACGCACCCGAAGTCGAGGTGCTTGGCAAAGCGCATCGCCCGACCGTGATCTTGCGTCCACACCGACGACGCAAGACCATACTGCACGTCGTTCGCCCAGCGCAGCGCCTCGGCCTCGTCGGTGAAACACTGCACGGTCATCATCGGGCCGAAAATCTCGTGCTGCACGGCCTCGTCGGTCTGCAGCAGTCCGCTGACGATGGTCGCTTCGTGAAAATAGCCGGCCTGGCCGACACGATGACCGCCGAGTTCGAGCACTGCGTGGTCGGGCAGCCGGTCGACGAAACCGGAGACCTGAGCGAGCTGGTTGGCGTTGTTGACCGGGCCGAACAAGACTCCCTGCTCGCTGGGAGCTCCAGTGCGCGCGTTCTCCCGAGCGTAGAGGGCTAGCGCGGCGACGAATTCGTCGTGAATTCCGGCCTGCACGAGCAGCCGGGTCGCAGCGGTGCAGTCCTGGCCGGCGTTGAAGAAGCCGGCGGCAACGATGCCGGCCACGGCGAGCTCGATATCTGCGTCGTCGAAAACGATCACCGGTGCCTTGCCACCAAGTTCGAGGTGCACTCGTTTGAGATCATGTGAGGCGGCTTCAGCGACGGCCATACCGGCCCGCACCGATCCGGTGATCGATACCAGCTGGGGAGTCTTGTGGTCGATCATGGCCGCACCGGTCGTGCGGTCACCGGTGATCACGTTGAGCACGCCCTTCGGCAGAAACTCCGCGGCGATCTCGGCGAGCAGGAGCGTCGCGCTCGGCGTCGTGTCGGAGGGCTTGAGCACGGTCGTATTGCCCGCGGCGAGCGCGGGTGCGAATTTCCAGACCGCCATGTTCAGCGGGTAGTTCCAGGGCGTGACCTGACCGACGACACCGATCGGTTCGCGGCGAATGAACGAGGTGTGGTCGGTCAGATACTCACCGGCCGCGCGGCCCTCCAGATTGCGGGCTGCTCCGGCGAAGAAACGAATCTGGTCGACCGAGAGCAGAATCTCGTCGTCAACGAGGGTCGAGCGCGGCTTGCCGGTGTCGAGCGACTCGGCGTCTGCGAATTCCTCGGCACGCGTCTCCATGGCATCCGCTATGCGAAACAGCGCGAGCTGCCGTACCGCCGGGGTTGTTTCTCCCCAAATTTCAAAAGCGGATGCCGCGGCTCGGTATGCAGCATCGACGTCGGTCGTGTTCGAGACCGGGCTGCTGGCATAGACCGTTTCGGTCGCCGGATCGATCAGGTCGAACCGTTCCGTCGACGTCGAATCAGAGTATTGGCCATTGATGAAGTTGCGTAGTTCGGGGGCGCTCATGCGGCCCAGTGTATCTATTTCGGTTTAATACGCACCCAGATTCACAAATGAAATCCGCAGTGTTTTGCGAAGACTGCTACGGATTCACTTGCTGAAGTGCATTTTGACTGACACAATCGATGCATGAATGGACAAAGGCGTGGTCACCCGCCCAAGCCGGCCCAGCTCGACGATGTGTCGAAGAAGATCATCGAACAACTGCAGGTCGACGGACGTCGGTCGTACGCGGAGATCGGCAAAGCTGTCGGCCTCAGCGAGGCGGCCGTGCGGCAGCGAGTGCAAAAGCTCACCGATTCCGGCGTCATGCAGGTTGTCGCCGTCACCGACCCGATGCAGCTGGGCTTCTTTCGCCAGGCGATGATCGGCATTCGAGCCTCGGCCGACACCCGGATTCTCGCCGAACAGCTCGCAGCGATTGATGCCGTCGACTACGTCGTACTCACGGCCGGCACCTTTGACATTCTCGCCGAAGTCGTCTGCGAAGACGACGACGAATTACTTGAACTGCTCAACTCCAAGATCCGCAATCTCGATGGGGTTCTTTCCACCGAGACCTTCGTTTATCTCAAACTCCACAAACAGTTCTATAACTGGGGAACACGGTAAAGAAAATGACACTCACCACACCCATCGATTCACCAGTTGCCTTCAGCGACGCGCACAACGCCGAGTTGCAGCAAAAGGCCAAGGATCACCTCTGGATGCACTTCTCCCGTCAGTCCGTGATGGAATCCGGCGCTGGAGTGCCCATCATCGTCAAGGGCCAGGGCCACCACATCTGGGATTCCCAGGGCAAGCAGTACATCGACGGCTTGAGCGGATTGTTTACCGTCAACGCCGGACACGGACGCAAGCGTCTGGCCGAGGTCGCCGCTAAGCAGGCCGAAGAACTCGCATTCTTTCCGATCTGGTCGTACGCCCACCCGAACGCGATCGAGCTCGCTGACCGCCTCGCCTCTTACGCGCCCGGCGACCTCAACCGCGTGTTCTACTCGACCGGCGGCGGCGAAGCCGTCGAAACCGCGTTCAAGCTCGCCAAGTACTACTGGAAGCTGATGGGGCGACCGACCAAGCACAAGGTCATCTCCCGCAACGTCGCCTATCACGGCACCCCGCAGGGTGCGCTGGCCATCACCGGCATTCCGGCAATGAAGGAAATGTTCGAGCCGGTCACCCCCGGCGGCTTCCGTGTTCCCAACACCAACTTCTACCGAGCCGACGAAATGAGCCCGGGCCTTGGCCTCGGCGACAACCTCGAGATGTTCGGTCAGTGGGCCGCCAACCGCATCGAAGAGATGATCGAGTTCGAAGGACCAGAGACCGTAGCCGCCGTGTTCCTCGAACCGGTCCAGAACTCCGGCGGCTGCTTCCCGCCGCCTCCCGGCTATTTCAAGCGCGTGCGGGAGATCTGTGACAAGTACGACGTGCTCCTGGTCGCCGATGAGGTCATCACAGCTTTCGGTCGCATCGGCAACATGTTCGCCTCAACGACCTATGACATTCAGCCCGACATGATCACCTGTGCTAAGGGCATGACGAGCGGATACTCACCGATCGGCGCGACCATCATCAGCGACCGTATTTACGAACCGTTCAAGCACGGCGATACGACGTTTTATCACGGCTATACTTTTGGCGGCCACCCCGTCTCTTCGGCCGTCGCCCTGGCTAACCTCGACATCTTCGAGGAGGAAAAGCTCAATGAGAACGTGCGCGAGAACTCGCCGTTGTTCCGCAAAGAGCTCGAGAAGCTGCTCGACCTGCCGATCGTCGGTGACGTGCGCGGTGCCGGCTATTTCTTCGGCATCGAGCTGGTCAAGGACAAGGGCACCAAGGAGACGTTCAACGACGAAGAGTCTGAACGCCTGCTG
Source organism: Cryobacterium sp. Y62 (assembly GCF_002929785.1). Taxonomy (NCBI): domain Bacteria; kingdom Bacillati; phylum Actinomycetota; class Actinomycetes; order Micrococcales; family Microbacteriaceae; genus Cryobacterium; species Cryobacterium sp. Y62. The sequence continues at coordinate 201,187 of NZ_PJJK01000121.1, forward strand.
CGCGGCTACCTATCTAAGGCGCTGTATGAAGCCGGCCTGTACTGCCGCGCCGATGACCGGGGCGACCCGGTCATCCAGCTCGCACCCCCGCTGACCATGGGCCCGAAGGAATTCGCCGAGATCGGCGAGATTCTGCGCGGCGTGCTCTCGGAGGCACCGAAGCACATGTAGTTCATTCACTGCGACCCGGTCTCGCCTCCAATTGGATGCGCGATCGGGTCGCCGTCTGGCCGCACCCGCCTCAACCGCCGGCGGCCCGCACCTCGTCGTCGTCTTCGTTGTGCTCGCTCTCGAAAGCCCACAGAGCGTCGTCGCTGAGCGTGGCGTCTTCGCCAAAGTCTTCGTCGTTTTCGTAGCCGAGATCGTCGCTCGTCTCGTCGTCCTGGCGTGGCATCGCGAACGCCCACTCCGGCAGGTGTCCCGATTCGAGCAGCACTTCCAGCAGGTTCGCCATACTGTATTGAGGGTCGATGCCGAGCGCCTGGTCTACAAAGATTCCGGCCACCGAGCCACTGCCGAGAGCCCAGGATAGCCAAGCCAGCATGCAAAGCGGCGCCGGCCTGGCCGAATGCGGCGCCATCGCAACCACGGTGCGCAGCAAGGTGATGGCCATCCGGATCCGGTCGACATCCGGTCGTTCCTGCTGCAGCCCGAGCATAATGTCCCCAGTATGCTGGGCGCTCGCATCCCCGGAGTCCATCTCTTCCGCGACGATATCGTCGAGGCTGCGCCCAGTTTTCTGCTGCAGCCGGGCATAGTGCTGGTTCACCGCATGGGCGCGCACGCCTTCCTCGCGGCCGAAGGCGAACTGCACCATGATCTGGTCGCGATTAGGCGGCGACTGCACGAGCACGAGCAGCGCTGCTGCGTCGTCCTCGGTGGGCGGGTTGCTCCAGGTCAGCGCTTCCTCCGCGATCGCGACCGGGTCGAGCAGCGCGCCGAGGGTAGGAAACAACTCCGGGGCATTTTCGGCCCGCGCGATCAGGCGGTGGTAACGCCGGTAGACCCTGGCGAGGCGTTCTTTGGTGGCCAGATTAACGCCGACCGGTTCCGCGCCGTTCTGCAGCGTGCCGAGCGGTCGCTCAGCCTGGTCGGCCACCTCGTGGTTCAGTGGAGACTCGGCAATATCGCTGAGCGGATGTCCGCCCGCCGGGCACTGCGGATCGAGATAGCTGCCCCAGGCATCCACTGACACGCAGAGAGAATCACGCAACAGAAAACCGCTGAGCTCGAGCCGCCGGTTCAATATCTCCGCAAAACCCTCACGTGGGATTCCGCGAGCTTCGACGAAGGAGTCTTCCGTGTAGATGACGGGAACGACAGCGTCGACGCCGGGAATTTTGCAGAGCATCCCGGCCAGTGTCGTGGCGATGCGTTTGTACACCTTCTGCGATGCGCCATCCTCGGGCAGGTTGAAGCGCAAGGCGCCGCAGGTGCGATTGCCGCGAAACGCGACGAGAACCGCGCTGGTCTCGGGCAGAAACCCGAGCAGCTGGGGAACAAGTGCCAGAAAGTCCTGGGTCTTCTGGGCTTTAACACGGGTTGGTTGCATGCCGCCACTGTGCCCGGTCGCGCGCAAACCCGCCGCTGCTGAGCGCGTATCTGGGGATCACCTCGGCGGCAGGCCCCCTGTAGAGGAGACGCTTTACACCTCGTCGGCGACCGGGGCCGCGAACTGCGCCGCATACAGCGCCTGGTAGGCACCGTTCGCGGTGAGCAAGTGCACATGCTTGCCCTGCTCCACGATGCGGCCAGACTCCATCACGAGAATCAGGTCGGCGTCGTGAATGGTCGACAGCCGGTGTGCGATGACAAAGATGGTGCGTTCGGCCCGCAACGCGCTCATCGCCTTTTGCACGTGCACCTCGGTGCGCGTGTCGACCGAACTCGTTGCCTCGTCGAGGATGAGCACGCTCGGCTTGGCCAAGAATGCTCGGGCAATGGTGAGCAGCTGTATCTCCCCCGCGCTGACGTTGCCTCCCTCGTCGTCGAGCACGGTGTCATATCCGTCCGGAAGCGAGTGCACGAATCGATCCACGTAGGTGGCGGCGGCGGCAGCGCGAATATCCTGCTCCGTCGCATCCGGTCGGCCGTAGGCGATGTTGTCGCGGATGGTGCCGCCAAACACCCAGGTGTCCTGCAGCACCATTCCTATGCGGCTGCGCAGGTCGTGCCGGGTCATGGTCGCTACGTCAACGCCGTCGAGCAGGATGCGCCCGGAGTTGATCTCGTAGAACCGCATCATGAGGTTCACGAGGGTGGTCTTGCCGGCCCCGGTCAGGCCGACGATCGCGATAGTCTGCCCGGGTTCGGCAACGAGGCTGAGTTGTTCGATCAGCGGTTTGTCCTCGGTGTATCGAAACGAGACGTTTTCGAAGACCAGACGGCCGTGTACCTCAGCGGGGGCCTCCACCGAGTCCGCGTCTTCGCTCTGCTCCGCGGCATCGAGCAGGTCAAATATTCGTTCAGCGGAGGCCACGCCCGACTGCAGCAGGTTGGCCATCGACCCGAGCTGCGCGAGTGGCTGGGTGAACTGGCGGGAGTATTGAATGAACGCCTGCACGTCACCGAGCTGCATGGTACCGGAGGCGACCTGCAGGCCACCGACGACCGCGATGGCTACGTAGACGAGGTAGCCAATGAAGGTCATTGCCGGTGAAGGTCTCCTCGATCTGACCGTTCAGCTCCCCGGTGTTCGCCCACTGGGCGACGAACAGTTTCTGCGAACGCTTGGCGATGAAGGCGGTGATCACGAGGGTGAGCTGCACGGTGACGAGCGCAATCAGGGCGAGCAGGGGCGAGAGGATGAGCATCATCACGATGACACCGATCACTGTGAGCAGGCTTGTGACTACCTGGCTAAGCGCCTGCTGAAGGCTCTGCGAGATATTGTCGACGTCGTTGGTGACCCGGCTGAGCAGTTCACCGCGCGGTTTCTTATCGAAATAGCTCAGCGGCAGGCGATTGATTTTCGCCTCGATCTCTTCGCGCAGCCGGTAGACGGTGCGCTGCACGACTCCGTTGAGCACGTAGGCCTGCATCCAACTGAACACGCTCGAGAGTATGTAGAGTGCGAGCGCCCAGAACAGGAAGGCGGAGAGCATAGCGAAGTCGAAGTCGAAGTCGAAGTCGATGCCGAGCCCAGGCGTGAGCGTCATGCCGCTGAGCATGTCGGCCTGCGTGCTGTCACCGGATGCCCGCAGCCCTGCGATCGCGTCGGCTTGACTGCTGCCGCTCGGCAGCGATTTCGACACCACGCCGGAAAAGATCAGGTTGGTGCCCTCGCCCAGCAGGCGCGGCCTAAGCACCGAGAAGGTCACGCTGATCACAGCGAGGGCGAACACGAGCGCGAGCCACAGGTGTTCCGGTCGCAGCTGGCCCAGCAGTCGTTTGCCCGAGACCGTGAAATTCAGGGATTTCTCGGCCGGCAGATTCATCCCTCCGAAGGGCCCGCCGCCGCGCTGTGGGCGCGGCAACGGCTTGTCATCAGCGCGCGTCTCGCTCACGCTGCTTCCTCCGCGGCGAGCTGGGATGACACAATTTCCTGGTAGGTCGTGTTGGACTCGAGCAGCTGTTCGTGAGTTCCTCGGCCGACGATACGGCCGTCTTCAAGGACCAGGATCTGGTCGGCGTCGATGATGCTCGATACCCGCTGGGCGACTATGACCATGGTGGCTCCGTCGGTGCTCTGTTTGAGCGCGAGCCGCAGCCGGGCATCCGTCGTGAGGTCGAGCGCCGAGAACGAGTCGTCGAAAATGTAGAGGTTCGGTCGTTTCACCAGGTCCCAATCAATGGCGAGGCGCTGTCGCTGGCCGCCAGACACATTGGTGCAGCCCTGCGTGATCGGGGCATCGAGTGCGCCGTCCATCTCTGTGACGAAGTCGCGGGCCTGGGCGATGGTGAGCGCCTGCCAAAGTTCCTCTTCTGTCGCATCCGGTTTGCTGTGGAGCAGGTTGCTACGCACGGTGCCGGAGAACAGGTACGGCTTTTGCGGTACGAGACCGATATTGCCCCAGAGCAGTTCGGGGTTCAACTCGCGCACATTCACGCCGTCTACCAGAACGGAACCGCTTGTGGCGTCGAACAGCCGCGGCAACAGGTTCACTAGGGTGGTTTTGCCACTCCCCGTGCTGCCGATGATCGCCGTGGTCTCGCCGTGGCGAGCGATGAAGCTCACGTTACGCAGCACCGGCTGTTCGGCGCCGGGATAGGCGAAGCCCACGTCGAGCAGTTCGAGCTCGCCATGGCCGACTGGCACGTTTATCGGGTTCGCCGGCGGCACGACACTCGACGCGGTGGCCAGCACTTCGCCGATGCGGTCGGCCGAGACGGCGGAACGCGGAATCATCACGGCCATGAACGTGGCCATCATGAGCGCCATCAGCCGGCCCGAGCTCAGGGCCACGTCGGTAACGTCCTGGTTGGCCTTGGCGAAACGGGCGATTTCCACGTCTTCCCGCACAAACGCCCGCACGACGCGGATGCCCGTGAGCTGTTCCCGCAGCACCCGGCCCACGATGTCGATGCGAGTCTGCATCTTGCGAAACAGCGGAACCATTCTTACGACGATGAGTCCCACCGCGATGCGCAATATGGGCACGCTCACCGCGATCAACCAAGACAGTTGTACATCCTGACGGATCGCCATGATCACGCCGCCGATGCTGAGAATGGGCGCGGAGACGAGCAACGTGCAGGTTGTGAGCACGAGCATCTGTACCTGCTGCACGTCATTGGTGGAGCGAGTGATCAGCGATGGCGCGCCGAACCGGGTGACCTCCTGCTCGGAGAACTCGCCCACCCGGCTGAAGACCGCCCCGCGCAGGTCCCGGCCGACTTTCGTCGCCACCTTGGCACCAAAGTACACGGCGACGATCGCGCACCCGATCTGGGCGAGGGTGATGAGCAATATCAAGCCGCCAACACGCAGAATGTAGCCGGTGTCGCCGGTAGCGACGCCCTCGTCGATGATGTCGGCGTTCAGAGTGGGTAGAAAGAGGGACGCGATCGACTAGGCCAATTGAAAGACGAACACCCCGGTGAGCAGTTGCAAGTACGGCCGCAGATAGCTCACGAGCAAGGACCAAAGCACGAAACTCTCCTACTGAACCGTCTGGATGCGTGCATAAACACCGCCCCAGACCGGATGGGTCGGCACAGCTACCTTCGATGCAATAGTGCACTCTTTCCGATGCGTCGACGTGCGAAGTATTGCGCCGTCCGAAGTATTGCGCCGTGCGCAAAAATCAACGATTTATTGCAAAACTTCACATGAGGCGTTCAGGCAAAGAGCTCCGAAATGTAGGCCACCTCGTCGGCGCTCGGCTGCCATGCAGCGGCGGCGCTGGCATTTTGACGGATCTGTTCGGGTTTGGTCGCGCCGGCGATCACACTCGTGAGTCCGGGCTGGGCGAGCAGCCAGGCAAACGTCGCTACGAGCATGCTCACGCCACGCGCGTCGCACCACTGCTGGTACTGCTCGATCACGTCCCACGGAGCATGGTCAGCGAGGTGACGCCGGATCATCATGATGCGGCTGTCGGCTGGTCCGCCCGCGCGGGAGAACTTGCCGGTTAACAGCCCGTTATAGAGGGGGAAGAACGGTAGAAAACCCAGGCCGTAAGCAGTGACGGCCGGAAGGACCTCTTCTTCGACATCGCGCACCAGCAGGCTGTACTCGTTTTGGCTCGAGATGAACTTGGGATGCCCGTTCATTCGCGCAGTGAACTCCGCCTCCGCGATCTGCCAGCCGGCCAGATTGGAGTGGCCGATGTAACGAATCTTACCCTCGGTAATGAGATCATCGAGCGTGGAAAGCGTTTCCTCGATCGGTGTCAATGAATCGGCCACGTGCAGCTGATACAGGTCGATCCAGTCGGTCTGCAGGCGTCGAAGGGATGCCTCAACAGCCAAACGGATGTACCGGCGCGAGCCACGCGCACCCCAGTCCGGACCGTTCAGCCCGCCCATGTCCATGCCGAACTTGGACGCGAGCACGATCTGATCGCGTTTGCCGCGCAGCGAGTGACCCATCAGGGTCTCACTCAGCCCTCGCTCGGCGCCATAGATGTCTGCCGTGTCAAAGAGAGTGACCCCGGCCTCGAAGGCCGCATCAATGACGGCGGTCGTGCCATCCTGTCCCTCCGACGCCGTACCCCTGCGGCCGAAGTTGTTGCAACCCAGTCCGATCGTTGAAACGGTCAGTCCGGAGGAGCCAAGTCTGCGATATTCAATCTGAGCCATCCCTTTAGACTAGGACCGTTCGGGCGGCTCGGCGCAAACCGACCGTCTCCTGCACAGCTGCACCGTTGCCGACGTTCGGCATCGAAGTCCGAAACCCGCGAGGGCGCTCATGCGGGTGCGGCTACAGTCGAAATATGACCACCACGCCTCCCGCGCTTCTTCGGTTACCGAGCCCCCTCGGGCGGCTTGAACTAACCGCCGATGATGACGGCATCCTCTCACTCTCGATCGAAACCGACGGTCACCTTCCGCTCGAAGAATCCGCCGAGAACCCCTCCCCGGTACTCCAACGGGCGGCCAAGCAGCTGGATGAGTATTTCGCCGGCACCCGACACTCCTTCGATCTTCCGGTGCACCTGACCCGCGGCACCGATTTTCAACGCAGCGTGTGGGCTCGCCTCTCAACTCTGGGCTTCGGCGAGGTCATCTCGTACGGTGCGCTCGGCAGCGACATCGGGCGGTTCGGGTCGGGCCGCGCCATCGGCGGAGCCGTCGGCGCCAACCCGGTGCCGATCATCATCGGCTGCCACCGCGTGCTCGCGACCACGGGCCGCATCACCGGTTACAGCGCTGGTCAGGGAATCCCTACCAAAGCCTGGCTACTCGATCACGAGAGCATCATGCATCGCTAGCCCGTTCCCGAGGATGCTTCTGCGTTACCGTGCCGTGTAGATCGTCGACGTCGCCGGCCGGCCCTTGCTGGCCAAGTGCTGCTCGACGAGCAGCTGAAGTTCGCCGGGCGCACCGGGTGTCAGGCTGATACCGACCGATCGGGCCCAGTCGATCAGCTCAGCAACAGCCCCAAAGTCCTGCCCGTTGTCGATCAGGGCCCGCGCGAATTCCCCCTTGGACTTTTTGTTGAAGTGGTTGAGGGCACGTCTCTGGCCGTCGCCGGCGTCGGCGACAACCCGTAGGTAAATCGAGTCGGGCCGCACCGGTCGGGCGCCGAGGGCGACGTAGGCCTCCGAACGCAGATCGAGCAGCAGGCCCTCGGTATGGCCGAGGAGCTTCTGCACGTCAGCCGACCAGTGTTGTTTGAGCGAATGCTTGTTCAAAGTCAGATCCGGCACCCGCGAGTCGTGCGACAGACGGTAGGCCGGAATCGGGTCCAAGGCGGTGATCGGCCCGAGAAGCGCGGAATGCACCACAAGGTGGGCATGCGCGAACTCGCGCTGCAGGGCCGTCAGAGTGGCAGCGTCCAACCCATCAAAGAGCACCCCCGTGTAACGATCAATGACGGGCATGGTCGGCGACCGCAGAAGCTCGCGGTTGCGGTCTAGTTCGAACAGCTGCGTACGACCGAGTTTCAGGGCGGCCATCGCCGCTTCCGGATGCCGGGACAGGCTCACCAGTGACCGTGCGAGGGACCGGCGCTTGACGCTGAGTACCGGATAAGCCAGGAGCGACCAGTCCAGGGGTACAGCTTCGCCGCCGGAGCGTTTCGTCTCCGACGGCGGTAGCAGTATCAGCAAAGGTGTTCTGTACGTTGCTAGGAACTGACGAGTTCAGCCTTGCGAGCCACGACGGTCACAATGTCGTTGTCGACGGACAGAAAGCCATCTTCAGCCTTCGCAACGACCTTGGAACCATCGGCCAGAGTGAGGCGAACATCGCCAACGGCCAGAATCGCCAACATCGGTTCGTGACCGGCAAGAATACCGATCTCGCCTTCGACGGTTTTGGCGACAACCATCGTCGCTTCGCCGGTCCAAACCTGTTGGTCGGCCGACACCACGCTGACGGACAGCGACTTTGCCATGTTTAGTCGTTCTCTTTCTGAATCTGAGCCCACTTCTCTTCAACGTCGTTGATGCCACCGACGTTGAAGAAAGCCTGCTCGGCCACGTGGTCGAAGTCACCATTGGCGATCGCCGTGAAGGACTCAATGGTGTCCTTCAGCGGAACCGTGGAGCCCTCAACACCGGTGAACTTCTTCGCCATGTAGGTGTTCTGGGAGAGGAACTGCTGAATGCGACGCGCACGAGAAACCGTGACCTTGTCTTCTTCAGAGAGCTCGTCAACACCGAGGATCGCGATGATCTCCTGGAGTTCCTTATTCTTCTGCAGAATGGCCTTGACCCGAACGGCCGTGTTGTAGTGATCGGCACCCAGGTAGCGGGGGTCGAGAATACGGCTGGTCGAAGTGAGCGGGTCGACGGCCGGGTAGAGGCCCTTCGACGCGATTTCACGCGACAGCTCGGTCGTGGCGTCGAGGTGCGCGAACGTGGTCGCCGGAGCCGGGTCGGTGTAGTCGTCAGCGGGAACGTAGATCGCCTGAAGGGACGTGATCGAGTGGCCACGGGTCGACGTGATTCGCTCCTGCAGGATGCCCATCTCGTCGGCCAGGTTGGGCTGGTAGCCCACGGCGGAAGGCATACGGCCCAGGAGGGTCGACACCTCGGATCCGGCCTGCGTGAAACGGAAGATGTTGTCAATGAAGAGCAAGACGTCTTGCTTCTCCACGTCGCGGAAATACTCAGCCATGGTGAGGGCGGAGAGGGCCACGCGCAGACGCGTTCCCGGCGGCTCGTCCATCTGGCCGAAAACCAAAGCGGTCTTGTCGAAGACGCCGGCTTCTTCCATCTCAGCGATGAGGTCGTTGCCCTCACGGGTACGCTCGCCGACACCGGCGAACACCGACACTCCACCGTGGTCCTGCGCAACGCGCTGGATCATTTCCTGGATGAGCACGGTCTTGCCGACTCCGGCACCACCGAACAAACCGATCTTTCCACCGAGAACATACGGCGTCAGGAGGTCGATGACCTTGATGCCGGTTTCGAACAACTGAGTCTTGGACTCGAGCTGGTCGAAGGGCGGCGGCTTGCGGTGGATCGGCCAGCGCTCCGTGATCTCGATTGTCTCGCCCGGCTTGGCGTTCAGCACATCGCCGATGACGTTAAAGACCTTGCCCTTGGTGACGTTTCCGACCGGAACCGTGATCGGGCTGCCGGTGTCTCGCACTTCCTGGCCACGGACAAGTCCGTCGGTCGGGTTGAGCGCGATGGCACGAACCAGGTCGTCGCCGAGGTGCAGAGCAACCTCGAGGGTGATCTCGTTCGACTCGTCGCCGATGGTGATCGTGGTCTTTAGGGCGTTGTAGATGCCGGGGATCGAGTCATGCGGAAACTCGATGTCGACCACGGGGCCCGTGACACGGGCGATGCGGCCAACAGAGCCGGCCGTATCCTCCGCGCGGACTGGCGCGGTTGCGGTGTCAGTCATTGCTCTCTCTTCTCTGGTTACTTCTTGGCGGATGAGAGCGCATCGGCTCCACCCACGATCTCGGAAATCTGCTGGGTAATCTCGGACTGACGCGCATTGTTCGACAACCGTGTGTAGTCCGTGATCAGCTTGTCGGCGTTGTCGCTGGCCGACTTCATCGCCTTTTGACGGCTCGCGTGCTCGGATGCCGCCGACTGCAACATGGCGTTGTACAGGCGACTCTCGATGTAGACCGGGAGGAGGCTGTCCAGAACCGTTTCCACGTCAGGCTCGAACTCATAGAGCGGAAGAACCGTGCTGTTACCCGGTTCTTCAACACCCTCAACGACCTCGAGCGGTAGCAGTCGAATGACTTCTGGAACCTGGGTGACCATGCTCACGAATCGGTTGTAGACGATGTGAATCTCATCGACGCCGCCATCGGCGTAGTCCGTGAGGAACGACTCGAGCAACGCCTCGCCGATTTCCTTGGCCGTTTCGAACTGTGGCTGATCGGTGCCGCCGGTCCAGACTCGCTCAGACGTGCGGCCCCGAAAGGTGAAGTACGCGATGGCCTTGCGACCAACCAAGAAGTAGACGACGTCCTTGCCCTGGCCGCGCAGCAGCTCACTGAGCGACTCCGCTTCACGCAGAACCTGCGAGCTGAACGCACCGGCCAGGCCGCGATCGGAGGCGAAAATGACGACCGCTGCGCGCTCGATCTTCTCCGGCTCGGTGGTGAGCACGTGCTCGACGTTCGAGTACGTCGCCACGGCCGAAACGGCACGTGTCACTGCACGCGAATACGGGGTTGACGCAGCGACTCGCGCCTGCGCTTTCTGGATGCGCGAGGCGGAGATCAGCTCCATGGCCCGAGTGATCTTCTTGGTCGTCTGGGCAGACTTGATCTTCTGCCGGTAGACGCGAAGTTGCGCTCCCATGTGTCTGCTTCCTTGTCTTTCAGTTTGATGAGATCAGTGGCGCCGTAAGTCGGATCAGCGACTAGCGGCGGTGCTTGACGATCTTTTCCTGGTTGACGTCTTCGGCGGCAATGGCCTCAAACTTCTCTTTGCCGACCGAGGCGAGCGGCTTGCCCTCGCCGGTCTGAAACTCGAGCTTGAACTTGTCGACACCAGCGGTCAGAGCGGCAACGGTCTCGTCGGAGAGAACGTTGGTCTCGCGCAGATTCTTCAAGATCTCAGTGTTGCGCCCAAGGAAGTCAAGCAGCTCGCGCTCGAAACGCAGCACATCGGGAACGGGCACCTCGTCCAGCTTGCCGTTGATGCCGGCCCAGATCGAGACGACCTGATCCTCAACGGGGTACGGCGAATACTGAGGCTGACGCAGCAGTTCGGTCAGACGAGCACCACGGGCGAGCTGGCGACGGCTGGCCGCGTCGAGGTCGGAGGCGAACATCGCGAAGGCTTCGAGCGAGCGGTACTGAGCCAGCTCAAGTTTGAGCGTTCCCGACACCTTCTTGATCGACTTGACCTGCGCATCGCCACCGACGCGGGAGACCGAGATACCCACGTCGACAGCAGGACGCTGGTTGGCGTTGAACAGGTCGGACTGCAGAAAGATCTGGCCGTCGGTGATCGAGATCACGTTGGTCGGAATGTAGGCGGCAACGTCATTGGCCTTGGTCTCGATGATCGGAAGACCGGTCATCGACCCGGCGCCGAGGGCGTCGGACAGCTTGGCGCAACGTTCGAGCAGACGAGAATGCAGGTAAAACACGTCTCCGGGGTACGCTTCGCGTCCCGGCGGGCGACGCAGCAGCAGCGACACGGCACGGTAGGCCTCGGCCTGCTTGGACAGGTCGTCGAAGACGATGAGAACGTGCTTGCCTGCGTACATCCAGTGCTGGCCGATAGCCGAACCAGTGTACGGCGCGAGGTACTTGAAGCCGGCCGGGTCAGAGGCGGGAGCGGCGACGATGGTAGTGTACTCCATCGCTCCGGCATCCTCGAGCGCACCCTTCACCGAAGCGATGGTGGAGCCCTTCTGACCGATGGCGACATAGATGCAGCGAACCTGCTTCGTCGTGTCGCCGGACTCCCAGTTGGCTTTCTGGTTGATGATGGTGTCGATCGCGATGGCGGTTTTGCCGGTCTGGCGGTCACCGATGATGAGCTGGCGCTGGCCACGGCCGATCGGGATCATGGCGTCAATGGCCTTGATACCGGTCTGCATCGGCTCATGCACGCTCTTACGGTGCATGACACCGGGAGCCTGCAGCTCGAGGGCACGGCGAGCCTCGCTGACAATCTCGCCGAGACCATCGATCGGGGCGCCAAGCGGGTCGACGACGCGGCCCAGGAAGGCGTCACCGACGGGAACGGAGAGAACCTCACCGGTGCGGTGAACCTCCATGCCCTCGACAACGCTGGCGAACTCGCCGAGCACAACAACACCGATCTCATCTTCGTCGAGGTTCTGGGCCAAGCCCAGGGTGCCGTCGGCGAACTTGATGAGCTCGTTGGCCATCACGCCGGGCAAACCCTCAACGTGGGCGATACCGTCACCGGCCGTGGTGACGTAGCCGACCTCGGTCGTCGATGTCTTGTTGGGCTCATAGGACTTCACGAAGTCCTGGAGAGCGCCACGGATCTCATCGGGGCTGATCGTTAGTTCTGCCATCATCTTCCCTTTTCTGTACGGCTGTACAGGTTCTGTCTGTTCAGGACGCTGCCGCCCTGAATCTGGTACTGCGTGGTTTACGGTGCTGCCGGTCTTGTCAAACTGCGCAAAAATCAGCTGGTGAGCTGGAGTCTCAAATCGGCCAGGCGGGTTGCAATGCTGCCGTCGATGACCAGATCGCCGATCTGTACGCGTACTCCCCCGACCAGAGCCGGGTCAACGACCTGGTTGATGGTGAGTGCGCGGCCATGGCGTTCCTGGAGGCTCTTCAGCAGACGGTCAAGCTGGGCGGGCGTCAAAACGCTCGCCGAAGTGATGGTGGCAATCGACGTTCCGGCTTGATCGGCGACAACGGATGCGGCCTGTCGCAGCAATTCGCCGATGCGACGGCCGCGAGGCTGCTGCACCAAGTGGCGAACGATTGCGAGCGTCTGACCGGACACCTTGCCGGCTAGAAGCTTTTCAACCAGGGCTGCTTTGGCATCGATTTTGCCAAGTTTGCTGGCGAGGGCCAGTTCGAGCTCCGCGTCAGAGGAGACGGTCTTACCAAAGGCGAACAGTTCGCCCTCGATCGACATGCCGGCCGAAGCAGACAGGGCGGATGCCCGAAGGCCCAGTTCTTCGATCCCGGCGAGCAGGTCGTCGTGGCTGGACCAACGTTCGGAGACGACGGCCGCGAGCAGGTCCAACGCGCGAGGCGTCACGCTGGTGCCGAAGACGGCACGAACGAGGGTGACCTTGGCCGCGGCATCCGCTGATGCGTCGCCAAGCGCAGACAAGAGCTGCGACGATGAACCGATCACGCGACCGGCGCCGAACAGGCTCTCGCCCGTCGCCAGATCGGTTGTACCGCCGGGAACGAACAGTGCCGCCCTCGACGTGGCGAGTGCTTCTCTGGTGGCGCTTCCCATTCGCTAGTTCTTTCCTGCTACTGGTGCTTCGCTGGCTTCAAGTTCGGCCAAGAAACGATCGACAATGGCGCTGGCCTTGGCGTCGTCGGACAGGCTTTCACCGATGACACCCGAGGCTAGGTCAATGGCGAGGGTACCGACCTCACTTCGAAGCGACACGACGGCGGCCTGACGTTCGGCTTCGATCTGCGTCTTCGCGCTGGACGTGATGCGACCGGCCTCGGCCGTTGCCACTTCCTTGTGCTCAGCGATGATGCGCTGGCCGTCGGTGCGGGCCTGGTCACGAATCTGACCGGCTTCGGCGCGAGCGTCAGCAAGCTGGGCCGTGTACTGCACGAGCGCAGCTTCGGCCTTGCGCTGGGCGTCGTCGGCTTTGGCGATGTTGCCCTCGATGGCTTCTGCACGATCGTCAAGAAGCTTCTGCATCTTGGGCAGCGCAACCTTCAAGAAGAAGAACAAAATCACGACAAAGCAGACCGCCGACCAAATGATGTCGTAGATCTCCGGGATGAGCGGGTTTTTAGCCACTTCTTCCGTCGCGGCTGCAATTACTGCGTGAAGCATCATGCCTCCTAACTGAGTAGTAAAGAGGACTAGTTTGTGAAGATGAAGTAGGTGGCGATACCGATGAAGGCGAGCGCCTCGGTGAAGGCGATACCGATGTACATCAGCACCTGCAGACGGCCGGCCAGTTCAGGCTGACGAGCGACACCTTCGATGGTCTTGCCAACGACGATACCGATACCAATTGCCGGGCCGATGGCTGCGAGGCCATAACCGACGGTAGCGATGTTTCCGTTGATTTCCGCGAGAACGGTTGTTGCGTCCACGTATGTTTCCTTCCGTGATGGTGAATTCGGCGAGTGCCGGATTCCTAAAGTGTCTAGTGTTCCTCAGCCAGCGCAAGCTGGATGTAGACGGCGGTGAGTAGGGCAAAAATATAAGCCTGGAGGAGGGCAATCAGCACTTCGAACAGAGTGAAGGCGAAGCCGAAAGCGAGGGTACCAGCGCCGAAGAGCTTGAACCCGCCATCCGCGGTGAAGAAAAAGAACTGCGTTGCGCTGAAAAACAGCACCAGCAGAAGGTGTCCGACGATCATGTTCATCATCAATCGGAGTGTGAGGGTGAACGGTCGCACCAGGAACGTCGAGATGAACTCGATCGGCGTCACGATGATGTAGAGAAAGACCGGCACGCCGGGCGGGAAAAGAGAGTTGCGGAAGAAATTTCCCGGGCTCTTCTTCACGCCGGCATAGATGAACGTCACGTAGGCGATGACACCGAGTAGCAGCGGAACCCCAACCACCGAGGTGCCGGCAATGTTAAGGAATGGAATAATTCCCGTGAGGTTCATGAACAACACCATGAAGAAGATGGTGGTCAGAAGCGGCAAAAAACGCTTGCCGTCTTTCTTTCCGAGCAAGTCTTCGGCGATATTGACGCGAACGAAGTCGAGCCCCATTTCGGCCAGGCTTTGACCGCGGGTCGGAATGATTTTCATACGACGTGTACCAAGCCAGAAGACCAGCATCAGAACCGCAACCGCGAGGAAACGAATCAAAATAATGCGGTTGATCTCGAACGGAGTATCGGCGAAGAAGATTACATCGGGGAAGAACTCATTGATGGAGGGACCGTGGAATTCACCGTCGCCGGTGGCGGACGGGACCATCAGGTTTACGGCGATTTTTAGCAGCGCTTTCTCCTGTTTCGGGGCGGTGAGCTCTGCTCGCGCATCGACGAATATGGGCAGGTTCACGACGCTGTAAAGCATGTGCAAACCGGGGTTGGATCGGTGTTTACTCTAGCAAAGATCAGGCGCTGGGCCGAATCGAGAGCCGGATGGGCTGAGGCTTGGGTGCCTGGGTCAGTCGTCGCCGGGTGCCGGGGGCAACATAACGTCACTCGTATAGGGCATTCGGCTCTTCAGTACCACGACCGCATCGACCACGAGGGAGCCGATCACTCCAGCAATGATGCAGAAAAACAGCACCATCGGCTGGATCCAGGCGCGGTCCTGCAGCAGCACCAAAAGCACCAGGAAAACGACGAATTTAAGCAGCCAGCCCCCCATGATGATGCCGAAGAATCCACCGATGGCGGATTCGCTTCCGGCCACGCGGTTGGCCAGAAGGATGCTGCCGGCCGTGATCCCCATAAAAGCGACCGACATGGCCGTACCGATCAGGGCACTGAGCACTCCGGTACCGCCGTCAACTGCAAAGCCGACGATGGACCCGACCACGGCGATGGCGAGGGCGACATACACCCCGTAGATCAGGATACGACGCAGCACGGGGATCGAGGTGGGCTGGGTGGAGGCTGGCTGGCTGGTGCTGGTCATGATGCGTTCTCCTCGGCAGGCGTCGCCACCGGGGCGTTCGCTCGTGTCGTTACGGGGTCTGATGGTGGGCGGTCTGATGGCGTCGGTTCTGATGGTTCCGGGCCTGATGGTACAGAATCTGATGGTGCTGTGTCTGATAGTGCCGTGTCGCTGATTGCACCCTGGGCCGCGACGTCGAGCGGGTCGAGCTGATTCAGCACGATCACCGGCAACGGCGCCGACTGGCTGGCAAACTCGCCGGTCTTGCGGCGGCCGAGCGGGGCGAGGGTGACGATCGTGCAGACAAGCAGGGACACGACCAGGAAGATGGTGGCGTAGCCGGTGGGAAGACCGAGGTAAACCGGGAGGATGTAGTAGAGCAGGCATCCGATGGATGCTGCTGCTGTCCATCCATAGAAGATCAGCACGGCATGCAGGTGGGAATGTCCCATATCAAGCAAGCGGTGGTGCAGGTGTTTTCGGTCGGCGCTGAAGGGTGACTTGCCAGCGTGTACGCGACGGAGGACGGCGAGCCCGAAGTCCAGCAGCGGGATGATCATGATCGCCAGAGGCAGCAAGAGGGGAATGAAGGCCGGGAACAGCTGTGAACGGTTGAGGGAGGTCAGGTCGATCTGCCCGGTGATGGCTATCGCACTCGTGGCCATGAGCAGACCCACCAGGAGCGCACCGGCGTCGCCCATGAACATCTTCGCTGGATGCCAGTTCAACGGCAGGAACCCCACACAGGCGCCGACCAGGATGGCAGCAATAAGCGACGCGAGGTTAAAGTAGTTGGTCGGCGAGGTATCACGCACGAGCAGGTAGCTGTACAGAAAGAACACGCCGTTGGCGATGAGGGCGACGCCGGTGACGAGACCGTCGAGGCCATCGATGAAGTTGATCATGTTCATGACAACGACGATGGCGACAACCGTGACGACGATCGACGTCCAGCCGCTCCAGACCGTCAATCCGCCGATCGGCAGGGAGTAGATTTGCACGCCCTGCCAGGCTACAAGCCCGGCGGCGATGAATTGGCCGGCCAGCTTCGTCATCCAGTCAAGGTCCCAGATATCGTCGGCCACCCCGACAAGCACGATCAGCAGCGCCGCGCCGAGAATCGCGAGGATCTGCTGCGGATCGGCAAAGACCAGGCGCAGCGGCGCGAATGCTCCGGCTGTGAGGTAGGCGATACCGAATGCGACCAGGATGCCGAGAAACATGGCGATTCCGCCGAGGCGTGGTGTCGGGCGGGTGTGCACGTCGCGTTCACGAATCTTCGGGTACAGCCGGTACTTGTGGCTGACCTTGTAAACGACGATCGACAGCGCGAAGGTGACGATCGCCGATACGAGCGCGAGCAGAATGAATACTGTCATGGGCTACCGGCTGGTATCCGTATCATCCTGAGAGGGTGCGGAGAGTGTGGGTGTTGCATCCGTTTCGACTGGATCGATCGGGTCGACCGCTGCGTCGGGCATTTTCTCCGGGGCCAGCAGTGCGCCGATGACGTTTGAGATCGCGTCTCGGGAGATGACCCCGGAGCGCACGATGTGCAGCAGGCCGCCATTAGTATCAAAGCCGGTCGCGTCGACGATGGTCGAGGAGCCCTCACCGGCCAGTCCGAAGGCGCTTTCATACGTGTTGCCGGCTGTGCCGCCGTCGAGATAGACCTCAACGCTCTCGCCGAGGGCGGCTTCGGCGGAAAGCGCGTCGAGGGCGGCGGGCGCGCCGCTGAGGTTTGCGCTGGACACCGCGAGCGGGCCAGTTGCGGCGAGCAGGTCGAGCGCAACCTGATTGCTCGGCATGCGCAGGGCGACGGTACCGCGGGTTTCGCCAAGATCCCAGACCAGTGACGGCTGGGCATTGACGATGACGGTCAATCCGCCCGGCCAGAACGCCGCGATCAGGTCGCGTACCGGCTGCGGTACGTCGACGGCGAGGGCATCGAGGGTACTGACGGCGGGAATCAGCACGGGAGGCGGCGATTGGCGCCCGCGCCCCTTTGCGTCTAGAAGCAGCTGCACGGCTTCGGCATTGAACGCGTCGGCGGCAACCCCGTAGACGGTGTCGGTGGGGATGACGACGAGGGCCCCGCGGCCGATCGCCGAGCGCGCCAGCGCGATGGCCGCCTGGTATTTCGATTGGCTCGTGTCGGATTCGCCCGTGTCCGAGTCGCTCGTGCAGTCGTAGATACGTGTCATTTCCGGCAATTCTAACCCCGCGCGGTTGTGAGAAGCGGATGCCACGGCTGCTGCCACACATAAGCGTCGATCAGAGGTGCAGAGTCAATCAGGGGTGCACCGCCGTGGTCGCCCGGTCGCGACTCGTGTAATCGCGGTGGGTGGCCGGGGTGCGCCAGCCGTCCGCGGCCAGCAGAGCCCGAATGGCCGCTCCCTGCAGCTCGCCGTGCTCGATCACGAGCACACCGCCCGCTCGCAGCAGGCGCAAGCCGGTCGCCGACACGCTTCGCACCACGTCGAGGCCGTCCGGGCCACCGAACAGGGCGTGGGCCGGATCGAACAGGCGTACCTCTGGGTCGCGGGGAATTGCATTCGCTGGAATGTATGGGGGGTTGGAAATGACGACGGCGACCGTGCCATTGAGTTCGACGAAGGCGTCGGCGAGATCGCCGAAGGCGAGGGTGGCATTGGGGGCAGCGACCTCGGCGAAGTTGCGCGAGGTCCACGGGTACGCTTCCGCCGAGTTCTCGACGGCGAAAATGCGGGCGTGCGGCACCTCGGTGGCCAGAGCCAGGGCGATGGCGCCACTGCCGGTGCCGAGGTCGACGCCGATCGGCTCAGCGTCGGGCATCGAGCGCAGCGCGTCGATGGCGAACTGGGCGACCTGCTCGGTTTCGGGGCGAGGCACGAAGACGCCCGGTCCAACGTTGAGGGCCAACGTCCGAAAGGGGGCGCGCCCCGTTATGTGCTGCAGGGGTTCGCGGGCGCTGCGGCGGACCAGCAGGAGGTCAATGTCGGCGGCATCCGCTTTGCTGACGGGTTTGGCCATGATGCTGGCGGCCTGCACTTCGCCGCGGCTTTGACCGAGCACATGGCCGATCAGCAGGTCGGCGTCGACTTCCGGGTCGGTGATTCCGGCAGCACTGAGGCGGGCAATCGCCTGGTTTCGCAGGGACGTGATGGTGGAGGGCAGAGCGGAATCTGAAGAAGGCACGTAGTGAAATGTAACGCACCCGGCCATTGACGGCCGTGGGCCATAGGGTGGAGACGGCCCTACCCATCGAATTTAATTGAATTTCACCGAACGAAAGTTGCTCTCGTGCCCAAGATCTATTCCGACATCACCGAAGCCGTTGGTGGGACCCCCCTCGTCAAGCTGAACCGTTTGACCGAAGGCCTCGGTGCCACCGTGCTCGCAAAGCTCGAGTTCTACAACCCCTCCAGCAGCGTGAAGGACCGCATCGGCGTCGCTATGATCAACGCGGCCGAGCAGGATGGCTCGCTCAAGCCCGGCGGAACCATCGTCGAAGCGACCAGCGGCAACACAGGCATCGCCCTCGCCATGGTCGGCGCCGCCCGCGGTTACGCGGTCATTCTGGCCATGCCCGAAACAATGAGCAAGGAACGCCGCGTCATGATGCGGGCGTACGGCGCCGAGATCGTACTGACGGCTGGTGCCGATGGCATGCGCGGAGCTGTCGAGAAGGCCGCCGAAATCGTTGCGAACACTCCGGGTGCCGTGCTGGCCAGTCAGTTCACCAACTCGGCCAACCCGGCCATCCACCGCGCGACGACCGGCGTGGAGATCTGGAACGACACCGAGGGCACCGTCGATATTCTCGTGGCAGGCATCGGCACCGGCGGCACACTCTCCGGCGCGGGCGGCTATCTCAAGGAGCAGAAGCCAGGCCTCAAGGTCGTCGGCGTTGAGCCAATCGACTCCCCCATTCTCACCGGCGGCAAGCCCGGCCCGCACAAGATTCAGGGCCTCGGCGCGAACTTCGTGCCGGAAACCCTGGACCGCCAGGTCTACGACTCGATCACCGATGTGACCCTGGCCGACTCTCTCGCCACGGCACGCAAGCTCGGCACCGATGAGGGCATCCTCGGCGGCATCTCCGGCGGTGCGGCCGTCTGGGCCGCACTGGAGCAGGCGAAACTGCCCGAGAACGCGGGCAAGACCATCGTCGTCATCGTTCCCGGCTTCGGCGAACGTTACATCTCGACCGTGCTGTACGAAGACCTGCTCGACTAGGCTGCCTGCCTCTCAATGAATCCCCCAGAGTCAGTGAGCGTTTTCGGACGCATCCGCGAAGACATTGTGACAGCGCGCACCCACGACCCAGCCGCGCGAAGCAACACCGAGGTGTTCCTTGCCTACAGTGGGCTGCACGCGGTCTGGTCGTATCGGATCGCGAACTGTCTGTGGCGGCGAGGATTATACCTACCCGCTCGCCTGCTGTCTCAGGTGACCCGGTTTCTGACCGGAATTGAGATTCATCCGGGGGCGACCATCGGGCGCCGCCTGTTCATCGACCACGGCATGGGCGTTGTGATCGGCGAAACGGCTGTGCTGGGCAATGACGTGATGCTGTACCACGCGGTGACGCTGGGCGGCAAAAGCCGGCACGGGCATTCACGCGGCGTGCGGCGGCATCCGTTTCTCGACGATGGAGTAACCGTGGGAGCTGGCGCCAAGGTCCTCGGCCCGATCACCATCGGGGCCTGGAGCACAATCGGCTCGAACGCGGTCGTGACCAAAGATGCCCCGCCGCGGTCACTGCTGGTCGGCATTCCCGCGACGGTTCGCCCGCAAACTCCAGCGACCGTCGAGTCGGCCCGCGGCGGCACGCTCGAGCCCGAGTACTACCTCTAGTACTGCGACCGGGCCCGCTTTCCGAGCCCGGTCGGTTGAGGCGGGTGCTACTCGGGGTCGCCGAGCTCGGCCAGGCGAGTTTCCTCGTCGGCGTGGATGCAGGAATCGATCACGGGGCCGAGGGCTCCGTTCATGACGGCGTCGAGGTTGTAGGCCTTGTAGCCGGTGCGGTGATCGGCGATGCGGTTCTCGGGAAAGTTGTACGTGCGAATGCGCTCGGAGCGATCCATGGTACGAATCTGTCCCTTGCGCACGAGCGAGGCCGCCGCGTCGATTTCTTCCTGCTGACGCGCCAGAACCCGGGCCCGCAGCACGCGCATCCCGGCTTCCTTGTTCTGCAGCTGCGACTTCTCGTTCTGCATCGCCACCACGATTCCGGTCGGAAGGTGAGTGATGCGCACGGCGGAGTCGGTGGTGTTGACCGACTGGCCACCGGGCCCGCTCGAGCGATACACGTCGATCTTGAGGTCGTTCGGGTGCAATTCGACCTCTTCGGGCTCGTCGACCTCGGGGAACACGAGCACACCGGCCGCTGAGGTGTGAATGCGTCCCTGCGACTCGGTCGCCGGCACGCGCTGTACGCGATGCACGCCGCCCTCGTACTTTAGGTGCGCCCACACACCCTCGGCGGGGTCGCTTGAGTTGCCCTTGATGGCGAGCTGAATGTCTTTGATGCCGCCGAGGTCGCTCGAAGTCTGCTCGATGATCTCGGTTTTCCAGCGATTCGACTCGGCGTAGTGCAGGTACATGCGCAGCAGATCGGCGGCGAACAGTGCCGATTCGGCACCGCCCTCCCCCATCTTGATCTCCATGATCACGTCGCGGGCGTCGAGTTCGTCGCGAGGAATCAGCAGGCGCCGCAACTTTTCGGCCGTGACCTCCAGCTGCTCGGCCAGATCAGGAATCTCGTCGGCGAAGGCAGCATCTTCGTCGGCGAGTTCACGAGCGGCTTCGAGGTTGTCATCAACCGCTTTCCACTCGTGGTACGCCGCGATGATGCGACTTAACTCGGCATAGCGCCGGTTTACCTTCTTCGAACGGGCCGGATTCGAGTGCAGTTCCGGATCCGCCAACTGCGACTGCAGGTCGTCGTGCTCTGCCAGCAGCGTAAGGACGGATTCGAACATTACTTGTCCTTGTCTGACCCGTTCAGGGTCGGCATCGACTTCTGAACCTGCATGAGGAATTCCACGTTCGACGAGGTCTCCTTGAGACGACCGAGGATGAGTTCGAGCGCCTGCTGCTGCTCGAGCCCAGCAAGGGCGCGACGCAGCTTCCAGGTGACCTTCACTTCATCCGCGCTCATCAGCATTTCTTCGCGGCGGGTGCCCGATGCGTTTACGTCGACGGCAGGGAAGATGCGCTTGTCGGCCAACTGGCGGGACAGGCGCAGTTCCATGTTGCCGGTGCCCTTGAACTCCTCAAAGATGACCTCGTCCATCTTGGAGCCCGTCTCCACGAGCGCGGAGGCGAGAATAGTGAGCGAGCCACCGTTCTCAATGTTGCGGGCCGCGCCGAAGAAACGCTTCGGCGGATACAGAGCGGATGCGTCGACGCCGCCCGAGAGGATGCGACCGGAGGCCGGCGCCACCAGGTTGTAGGCGCGGCCCAGACGGGTGATCGAGTCGAGTAACACGACAACGTCATGGCCGAGCTCGACCAGACGCTTGGCACGCTCAATGGCGAGCTCGGCGACCGTGGTGTGGTCTTCGGCCGGACGGTCGAAGGTGGAGGCGATGACCTCACCTTTCACCGTGCGCTGCATGTCGGTGACCTCTTCGGGACGTTCATCAACTAGAACGACCATGAGGTGAACCTCGGGGTTGTTGGTGGCAACGGCGTTCGCGATCTGCTGCATGACGATGGTCTTGCCGGCCTTGGGCGGTGCAACGATCAGGCCACGCTGGCCCTTGCCGATCGGAGCGACGAGGTCGATGATGCGCTGGGTAAGCTTGCCCGGCTCGGTTTCGAGGCGCAGGCGCTCCGTCGGGTACAGCGGCGTGAGCTTGTGGAAGTCGACGCGGGACGCGGCTTCTTCAACGGTCTGGCCGTTGATCGAGTCGACCTTGACGATGGCGTTGTACTTCTGGCGGCCGGACTGGTCGCCCTCGTGCGGCTGGCGAATGGAGCCGACGACGGCATCGCCCTTACGCAGGTTGTACTTCTTGACCTGGCCGAGCGAGACGTAGACGTCGCTCGCACCGGGCAGGTAGCCGGAGGTGCGAACGAACGCGTAGTTGTCGAGCACGTCAAGGATTCCGGCGACAGGAATGAGCACGTCGTCGTCGTTGACCTCCGGTTCGAAGTCATCGCCCTGGTTCGGGCCGCGACGCTTGCGGTCACGATAGCGGTTGCGGTTGCCGCGGCTATTCATGTCGTCGTCGAGACGGTCGGGACCCTGGTTACGATCCTGACCCTGGTTGCGGTCCTGGCCCTGGTTGCGGTCCTGGTTGCGGTCCTGGTTACGGTCCTGGTTACGGTCGGCCTGCGCCTGCGCGCGCTCCTGATTGCGTTCCTGGTTGCGCTCATTGCGCGCCTGACGCTGGCTCTGCGCGCGGGTCATACCCTCGTCGTTTNTGCGCTCATTGCGCGCCTGACGCTGGCTCTGCGCGCGGGTCATACCCTCGTCGTTTGAGCCGTTTTGGTTGCGGTCGTTCTGGTTGTTCTGATCAACTTGGTTGCGGTCGGTGCCCTGCACCCGGTCGCCACCACGGCTGCGGCTGCGGCTGCGGCCCTGACGCGGCGCGTTCGACTCGTTGGAGTCGTCGGTCGACTCGTTTGATTCGTCTGCTGCTTCGACCTGTGAGTCCGCTGTATCGCCGGGCGCCTCGACCGGCGCGGCGGCGTCGGTGCCGGCGTCGGCCGCGGGAACGTTCCGCTGCGACGACGCCCGACGGGACGGACGACGGGCTGCCGGTGCCGTCTCGGCCGGTGCATTCTCGGCCTCGACGCTGTCGGTGGCTTCGCTTTCGATCTGGGCGCTGTCGGCGGATTTGATGACAACGGACGCCGCACCGCCCTGGTGAACCGGTGCAACCTGCACGCGCTTGCGTGCCTGGCGAACTGGCTTGTCGGTGACCGGTTCCGTGTTCTCGCCGGTGTTTTCAGAAACGGATGCCGAAGCATCCGTTATCGGCGCGCTCGTGGCAGCCGCCGCGCCGCGGGCGTTGCGTGCAATACGAGAACCGGCGGCGGGAGCGTCGGGCAGGATGATGCCGAAACCGGTGCTGGCGTCGGCATTGACGTGGGACTTGGCGGGAGCCGCGGTGCTGGTGCTGGCACGACGTGGTGGACGCTTGCGCGGAGCGGTCTCGATGGCCTCAGCGAGGCTCTCGATCGATGCGGACTCGGCCGGCGCCGTCTCAACTACGGGAGCAACGTCGAGGGAAGCAACGGTCAGGGCCGGAGCAGGGTTGCTGACCTGTGCGGTGCTGGTCTGCAAGGTGTCGGCCTGTTCGGTGCTGGATCGAGCCGTTTCGATTGCTTCCACGAGTTCTCCTTTACGAAGTTTGGAAGCGCCGGGGATTTTCAGTTCGAGGGCCAGAGCCTGAAGCTCGGACACGCGAAGGGTACTCAGACGGGGAAGATCCGAGCCAGTGGCACGGAGGTTGACATCAGTCACGAAGGGGGTTCCTTTCCCCTGCCGAACAAAAATTCAGGCCAGGAGATGTATGCAGCGACGAGTGCGCTGCGGGTGATCCAATCCGACAAATGGAGGGGATTGGTGTAAACACACACAGCTACGCACGAAATCGCAATAGCAGTGAGGTACAGGGAATGCATCGGAGAAGATTTCGCCATGGGCGGTTTCTATCGGGTGCGAGTCAATCATAGCACTCCACCGACGGTCGAATCGACAGGCGGGCCGACGCGCACGAGGAACGTCAACCCGATCAGACGCGCGTTACGCGGCGCTCTCAGCCGTGCTCACAGTAGCGAGCGAATGCACGGTGGCTCCCTGCACGTCAACGGCGAGCATGAGCGCCCGCCACGGGGTGTCTGACTGGCTCGCTACGAGTTCGGCTGCGACCAGACGCTGGCCCGGGTCGCTCGCCAGCACCAGAATGGAGGGCCCGGCACCGGACACGACTGCCGCGAAGCCGGCTTCGCGCAGCAGGGTGATGAGCTTGTTCGTCTCCGGCATGGCGGCGGCGCGGTAGCTCTGGTGCAGCTTGTCCTCGGTCGCGGCCAGCAGCAGTTCCGGGCTCTGAATCAGCGCGGCAATCAGCAGCGCTGAGCGAGACAGGTTGAAAACGGCGTCCTCGTGCGGTACGGAAGCGGGTTGCAGGCTGCGCGCGAGCGCGGTGGACATCTCCTGCTCCGGAACGAACACGAGCGGTTTGACGCCGCGGTGTACCACGAGCTTTTTGTGACGCGGGCCTTCAGGGGTGGTCCAGGCGATGGTCAAGCCGCCAAACAGAGCGGGGGCGACATTGTCCGGGTGCCCTTCCATCTCGGTGGCGAGTACGAGCAGCATTTCGGCGTCGATGTCGACCACGCCCTCGAGCAGTCCCTTGGCCGCCATAATGCCCGACACGATGGCCGCACCGGAGGAGCCGAGGCCGCGCCCGTGCGGAATGACGTTATGCGCGACGACGTTGAGCCCGGGCATGGGCTGACCCACTGCCTCGAAGGTGTGAATGATCGCACGCACGACGAGATTACTCTCGTCGGTGGGTACCTCACCGGCACCCACTCCGTGCACCTCGACGAAGACGCCGGGTTCGCTGCGCACGGTGACTTCGAGCTGGTCGTACTTGGCCAGCGCGAGGCCGAGCGTGTCGAAACCTGGGCCGAGGTTGGCCGTGGTGGCCGGAACCTGCACCGAAACGGCGCGCCCGATCAGCGAGACAGGACTGGTCATGCCTTGCCCAGGCCGAGCACGCTGGCGATTTCGGCGGTGTCGACCGGAACGATGGTGGGCACGACGTCGGAACCGTCGGCGGTGCGCAGCGCCCAGTTCGGGTCCTTCAGACCGTGGCCGGTGACGGTGATCACGACGGTCGAGCCCTTGGGAATGAATCCGGCCTCGGCGCGCTCGAGCAGACCAGCCACTCCAATAGCGGATGCCGGTTCCACGAAAATCCCAACCTCGGCCGAGAGAATGCGGTGCGCTTCAAGAATTTTCGTATCTGTGATGGCACCGAAATAGCCATCGCTCTGCTCACGCGCGTTCAGCGCAAGGTCCCACGATGCCGGGTTGCCGATGCGGATAGCGCTTGCGATGGTGTCGGGGTTCTCGACCCGGTGGCCGAGCACGATCGGGGCGCTGCCGGAGGCCTGGAAACCGAACATGCGCGGCAGTTTCGTGGTGGCGCCACGGGCGACCTCTTCGCTGTAACCGCGAAAATAGGCGGTGTAGTTGCCGGCGTTACCGACCGGAACGAACTGAAAGTCCGGGGCGTCGCCGAGCACCTCGACGACCTCGAAGGCGGCGGTCTTCTGGCCTTCGATGCGGTCAGGGTTGACCGAGTTGACCAGGTGCACCGGGTAGTTGGTGGCGAGGTCACGGGCGATGTCGAGGCAGTCGTCGAAGTTGCCCTGCACCTGCAGCAGCTGCGCGTTGTGGGCGACGGCCTGGCTGAGCTTGCCCATGGCGATCTTGCCCTCGGGCACGAGCACGGCGGCGGTGATGCCGGCGTGAGTCGCGTAGGCGGCGGCGGAAGCACTCGTGTTTCCGGTCGAGGCGCAGATGACGGCCTTGGCGCCGTCTTCCATGGCCTTGGAGATGGCCATCGTCATGCCGCGGTCCTTGAACGAACCGGTCGGGTTCATGCCCTCGAACTTGATCCACACCTTGGCGCCGGTGCGCGCGGAGAGCGCAGCGGCCGGAATGAGCGGCGTGCCGCCCTCACCGAGGGTGATGATCGGAGTCTTCTCGGAGATATTCAGTCGATCGGAGTATTCGTTCAGCACCCCGCGCCACTGGCTGCTAATGATCGCGCCGGGCTTGGTCAGGTTGGTACTGGTCTCGCTTGGGCTAAACATCAGACTCCTTCAACTCTCAAAACGGATGCGACTTCGGTAACAACACTGTTGGTGGCCAGGTCTCGCACGGTGGCGGCGAGTGCGGCCTCCGTTGCGTCATGGGTCCCGATCACTAGGGTAGCCGTGGCCGAACGGGCTGCACGACTCTTCGTTGCCATCACGGCCGGCGTCATGGACTGTTCCACGAGCGCGAGCGACACGTTGCGTTGGCCGAAGACGCTCGCGATGGTCGCGAGCACACCGGGTTCGTCGGTGACCTCGAGAGTCACTGCGTACCGGGTGGTGACCCGGCCGATATCAAAGATGGGCAGTTCGGCGTAGGTCGAGGCGGCGACGCCTGGCCCACCGGCGACGTGACGACGCGCAATAGAAACAACGTCGCCGAGCACAGCGGAGGCCGTCTCCACTCCCCCGGCTCCGGCGCCGTAGAACATGAGACTGCCAGCGGATTCCGCCTCGACGAAGACTGCATTGTTGGCGCCGTGTACCGCGGCCAGCGGATGGCTGCGCGGCACCATTGCCGGGTAGACCCGCGCCGACACACCGTCGACACCATTCTCATCGATGACCCGCTCACAAATGGCGAGCAGCTTCACGACGTAGCCTGCCTTGCGGGCCGATTCGATCTGCGCCGGTGTGACTGATTCAATGCCCTCGCGATAAACGGATGCCAGCGGCACCGTCGTATGAAACGCCAGACTCGCCAGAATGGCCGCCTTCTGCGCCGCGTCGTATCCGCCTATGTCTGCGGTCGGATCAGCCTCGGCGTAACCCAGCGCGGTCGCCTCGGCCAGCGCGTCTTTGAGACTGGACCCGTCGATATCCATCCGGTCGAGAATGAAGTTCGTGGTGCCGTTGACGATGCCGAGAATGCGCTTGACCTGGTCGCCAGCGAGGCTTTCGCGCAGCGGGCGCACGATGGGGATGGCCCCGGCAACCGCGGCCTCGTAGTTGATTTGGGCACCGACCTGATCGGCGGCCGCAAACAACTCGGGTCCGGCTTGGGCGAGGAGCGCCTTGTTGGCGGTGACAACATCCGCTCCACTATTGATCGCCAGCAGAATGTGGCTGCGAGCCGGCTCGATGCCGCCCATCAGCTCGATCACGATGTCGGCGCCGAGAATTAGCTCTTCGGCGTTGGTCGTGAACAGTTCGCGGGGCAGGTCGACCGTGCGCTCCGCGTTCACGTCGCGCACCGCGATGCCGACCAGTTCGAGGGTGGCGCCGACGCGGTTGGCCAGTTCAGGGCCCTGTTCCAGCAAGAGGCGGGCCACCTGGGCGCCCACGTTGCCACCGCCGAGGAGCGCGACGCGCAGATTGCGGTATTCGATCTTCAAGATTCTCCTCCATTGAAGGGCTGCTGTGCCCCGGCATCCCGCGCGAGCAGGTCGGCAATCGTTTCGCCGCGCACGAGCACGCGCGCGGAACCATTCAATACGGCAACGACGGGCGCGCGGCCCTGGTAGTTGTAGTTATTGGACAGCGCCCAGCAGTACGCTCCGGTAGCCGGCACGGCGAGCAGGTCGCCGGGGGTCACATCACTCGGCAGATAGTCGGCGTCGACGACGATGTCGCCGCTCTCGCAGTGCTTGCCGGCGATGCGAACGAGCGCGGGCTCGGCGGTCGACGTGCGATCGGCGAGGCGCACCGCATAATCGGCGCCGTACAGGGCCGGGCGAACGTTGTCGCTCATGCCGCCATCGACGCTGACGTAGAGGCGCTGCATGCCCGACACATCGACGGCTTTGGTGGTGCCGACACGGTAGAGACTCACGCCGGCCCGACCGATGATGACGCGGCCCGGTTCGAACGCGACGACCGGCAGCGGAATGTTCAGTCGGGCGCACTCGGTGGCGACGATGTCGGCCAGGGCCAGGGCGAGCTCGCGAATCGGCGTGGGTTCGTCGGCGCTCGTGTAGGCGATGCCGAAGCCACCGCCGAGGTTGAGTTCGGGGACCGGGCCGCCGGCGAGCAGGACGGCGTGCAGGTCGAGCAACCGGGCGGCCGACTCGGCGAATCCGTCTGCACCAAAGATCTGAGAGCCGATGTGGCAGTGCAGACCAACGAAGTTGAGCGCGGGCTCGGCCCGAATCAGCGCGACCAGCCTCGGCGCGTCGGTGAGCACGATGCCGAACTTCTGGTCTTCGTGCGAGGTTGCCAGAAATTCGTGGGTATGGGCGTGCACTCCGCTGTTCACACGCAGGCGCACGTTCTGCGCGCGTCCGTGGCGCGCGGCGGCTTCGGCGACGCGACCGATTTCAACCTCGCTGTCGATGACGATCGTGCCGACGCCCACCCGCGTGGCCTGGTCGAGTTCGGCGAGTGATTTGTTGTTGCCGTGAAAGCCGAGCCTTGCCGGGTCGGCACCGCCCGCCAGCGCGACGGCGAGTTCTCCGCCGCTGCAGACGTCGATGTTCAGGCCGGCGTCGCTGACCCAGCGCACGACCTCGGTCGAGAGAAAAGCCTTGCCGGCGTAGTACACCTTGACGCTCGTGCCGATACGGGCGAACTCGGCCTGGAACACGGTGAGCAGCTCGGCGGCGCGAGCGCGGGCATCCGCTTCATCGATGACATACAGAGGAGTGCCGAATTCGGCGGCGAGGGCCGCTGCGGTGACACCGCCGATGGACAATTCTCCGCCAGGGCTGCGGGTCGCTGAAGTCGGCCAGAGCCCAGGTGCGAGCGCGTTGGCGTCGGCGGGGACGCACAGCCAGTCGGGGGCCAGGGGGTTGGGCAAGCCTTCTAAGGAGCGTGTCGTCACGGGAAGTACCTCACGAGAGTCGAAAGGGAATCTCAGCGAGCGAACCCGGATTGGTCCCTGAAGCCGGAAAATTGGTCAGCCCACAGGGAGCGGGCGTGCCTGACGCGTATTCTACCGCCGCGGGTGGCGACGTTCGAATTAACTGGAGCAGCTGCCAAGGGTGGTCAGCGACTGCACTGTGAGCCGTAAAGTGCTCGACTCCAGCGTAACCCGTGCCCGCTCTGGTGAAATGTCGACATCGCTCAGCTCGACTCCCTCGGGCAGATAACTGGCCACGCAAACTCCAATCGGGGCCTGTTGCAAGATGAGATTGACCAGCGGTGTGGCGTCGATGTCGCCGACACCACTCGTGACGGTCGCTGCGGTGGGGGTGAAATTCAGGGTATCGCCGGTGGCGCTGGCCGTGGCCGTCGCACTGTATCCGACGTTGAACTCGAACAATTTCACCGACGCGGTTAAGGCAACGTCATCGTCCCCGAGAGCCAGTACGGCGTCGGCCGGAGCGCTGCCGGAGGCTCGAACGAGCTGATTGAGGGCGGGCTCATCGAGGTCAAGGGTCGCGCTGAGCGAGCCAATCGCCTTGGCCGTATTGGTCGACACATCGCGGGCAATGACATGAACGGATGCCGGCACACCGTCGACGGTCAGCTTCGGCGCGGTCAGTTCCACTTGGTCGAAATTACCCCCAATGAACTGTGCGATCACCGAAGTGCCGCCGATACTGACGGTGACGTCGCCGGTCACGGAGGCGGGCATCCGCTTGCTGATTTCGGTTTCGGCGCGGTCCTGGGCAAAGGCACGCAGTCCGCTGTCGACTAGGAAGAACGCGACCACCAGCAGCCCGACCAGCACACCGACAATGATGAGCGGAACAAGACCGCGGCGTTTGCGCTTGATCACGATTTCATTCACCACGGTCACATGCGCTCCGGAGCGGTGACGCCGAGCAGGCTGAGTCCGTTACGGATCACCTGGCCGGTTGCGTCGTTGAGCCACAGGCGGGTGCGGTGCAGGTCGGTGACGGGTTCCTCGCCGAGCGGGATCACGCGGCAGTTGTCGTACCAACGGTGATAGTAGCCGGCGACCTCTTCGATGTAACGGGCAACGCGGTGGGGCTCCCGCAGTTCGGCGGCCTGCGCGACGACACGTGGAAACTCCTGCAATACCCCGAGCAGTGCCGATTCGCTATCGTGCACGAGCAACTCGGGCGAGAAGACCGAGCGTTCGACGCCGCTCGCTAGCGCGTTGCGGGCGACCGAGCAGGTGCGGGCGTGGGCATACTGCACGTAGAAGACGGGGTTGTCATTGGTGCGTTTGCCGAGCAGGTCGAGGTCGATATCGAGCTGCGAGTCACTGTTCGAGCGCACCAGCGCGTAGCGGCCAGCGTCAACACCGACGGCGTCGACGAGGTCGTCGAGGGTGACGATGGTGCCGGCACGCTTACTCATGCGCACCGGTTCGCCGTCTTTGAGCAGGTTGACCATCTGGCCAATCAAAATCTGCAGGTTCACGCCGGGCTCGTCGCCGAAGGCCGAGACCATCGCCATCATGCGGCCGACGTAGCCGTGGTGGTCGGCACCGAGCATGATCAGGCACTGGTCGAATCCGCGCTCACGCTTGTCGAGGTAGTAACCCAAGTCACCCGAAATGTAGGCTGGTTCACCATTTGAGCGGATGATCACCCGGTCACGATCGTCGCCGAAGGTAGTCGTGCGCAGCCAGATGGCGCCTTCCGCTTCGAAGATGTGGCCCTGTTCGCGCAGGCGTTCAATGGCACGGTTGACGGCGCCGGACTCGTGCAACGAGTCTTCGTGAAAGTACACGTCGAAATCGACGCCGAAACCGTGCAGCTTGTCTTTGATCTCGGTGAACATAAGGTCGACACCGATCGAGCGGAACACCTCTTGCTGCTCATCGCGGGGAAGGACGGCAACGTCGCCGTCGAACTTGGCGAGCACGTTCACGGCAATATCGCCAATGTACGCTCCGCCGTAGCCGTCCTCCGGGGTGGACTCGCCGAGGTAGCTCGCGAGTACGCTGCGGGCGAAGCGGTCGATCTGCGAACCGTGGTCGTTGAAGTAGTACTCGCGGGTGACGTCGGCGCCCTCGGCCTGCAGCACGCGGGCGAGGCTGTCGCCAACCGCAGCCCAACGCACGCCGCCCATGTGGATTGGGCCGGTGGGGTTGGCCGAGACGAATTCGAGGTTGATTTTGAGGCCGTCGTAAAGGTGACCGGTTCCGTAAGCGTCGCCCAGGTTGACGATGGTCTGCGCGAGTGCGCCCGCGGCCGCAGCTTCGAGGCGAATGTTAATGAAGCCCGGACCGGCGATTTCAACGGATGCGACATCCGCCAGCTGTTCGAGACCGGCGGCCAGCTCTGCGGCGATTTCACGCGGGTTGGCACCGAGCGGTTTGGCGATTTTCAACGCGATGCTCGAGGCCCAGTCACCGTGGTTGCGATTGCGCGGACGTTCGACGGCGACGTCGGCGAGGGTGAGTCCAAGGTCGACCCTTACCGTGTCAGCCTCGCTTCGGCGTTCGCTGACGTCCTGGATGAGATCGAAAAGGGACTGGGAGAGTTCGGCAGGAGTCACTGAACAATCGTACCGGCCCCTCCTGTTGGTAAGGTCAACGGGTGACTGATACCCGCGTCTACCCCTCATTTTCCCCCACTGCTCCCCGCTCCGCGCGGCGACGAGCCGACCTGGTACTCGCCGGTAGCGCTCTGTTCGCGCTCGTTCTAAGCGGCTGCGCGAGTGGTGGCGAGCCGACGCCAACGGATTCCGCGGCGGCGACGAGCACAGCATCCGCTGACCCAACGACGAGCGCTAAGCCGTCGTCGTCTCCGACACCGACACCGGAAGCGACCGGTTCTTCGATCACGCAGATCTGTGGCGACCTGCTCACCCTGCAGAACGTCTATGATTTCAACCCGAATTACGGCTCCGCCCCGAATTATTCACCAACCGCTGACGGTCTGGCCGAGACCGCCACGGCCTACAACGGGCTGACCTGCGGCTGGTCGAACCAGACCAGCGGCGAACTCATCGAGGTCTCGGTCGTGGCGCCCAACGATGTGTTGATGACCACGCTCAAGCAGCAGGCGGATGCCGAGAGCCAGGCCGTGCCGACCTACGGAACCCCGCCAACCGTTGACGGCTTCTTTACTTACTCCGGCGGCGTGGGCGAGGCGCAGGTGTTCACCGGAACCTACTGGATCACCCTGAGCACCCCGGCGTTCGGTGAGCCCGGAGACGCCGAGAGTCTCCTCTCGGTGATTCTCGCGCACCTCGGGTAGCGGATGCTGGTGACTCGGACCCGATGGGTCATCGCAACCGGCCCGTGATGCTAACCTTGAATCACCCTGGCCCCCATAGCTCAGGGGATAGAGCACTGCCCTCCGGAGGCAGGGGCGGCAGTTCGAATCTGCCTGGGGGCACACCCGCCAGATCCGCGTAATCACGCAGATCTAAGCCATTTCAGTCGTAATTGCAGATGTCGGCAATTAGTCGCTTGCCCACATTCATTTTAATAAAAACCTGATTCAGCGCTGCTGCGACGCTGTTTAAGTCCGCGTCAAAAAGGCTGTAGGCCTCCCGGCTTCGACAAGGAGTCCCACAAGCGCCGCGACGTGATCGAGCGATGCTTCGAGACGTTCGAACAATGGCGCGGCGTCGCGACCCGGTACGCCAAGCTCGCCGTAACCTACCGCGGCGGAGTCATCCTCCGGGCGATCACGATCTGGTTGAAGCCGTTAGGAGACACGCCCCAGGGTGTGCCCCGCTTGCTAAATATGGGACGGTCCGGGTTACCAGCGGCGGGCTGAGGCGGCGGAGATGATCGTGAGCAGCGCGTCACGCATCGCATCCGCGTTCTCGAGCTCGGGAAAGAGGTCGGCCTCGAGCGTGCGTGACTTCTCCCAGACAACGGTGCCGGCATCCGTTCTGACCACGGAGTGTCGCCGGGCGTCGTGCTTGTCCCGGGTACGCACGACGTAGCCCTGGCGCTCGAGTCGTTCGAGGGTGCGGGACATAGTCTGCGTCTGCACGCGGGCGGCATGCGCGAGTTCGGTCTGACTGAGCGGCCCCGAGCAGAGCAGGTGCAGTGCCACCATGCCGGCGTGGGTCAGTCCCAGCTGGTCCAGCGCCTCCACCCAGGCGTGTTCGACCAGCCGCGCGGCGGTCGAGAGCAGGCGTCCGGTCGGCCAGCAGGCCATGGACTCCTGCAATTTCGCCGGTCTCGGCTCCTGCTCCGCTGGGGGTTCCGGATCAGGTGTAGTCATGCCCCTAATCTAGTGCTAACGTCAACTAATCAGCTAGCTGATTACTAGGAGACTGAGATGAAACAGAGCAACGATCGTCTGCGCCAGACAGTGGTGCTGGTCAGTGCGATCCTGGCCATCGTGGGATCGTTCATCGGTTCGGGCGCCGCCGGCGGAACCCCGATCCAGAACGCGTCGGGCGGGGCCCTGGCCGCCGATGCAACCCTGATCGCCCCCGCCGGCCCAGCATTCGGCATCTGGACCCCGATCTACCTCGGCCTCATCGCCTACGCCATCTGGCAGTTCCTGCCGGCGCAGACAACGGATGCCCGGCAGCGCACCCTCGGCTACCCGGTCGCCGCGTCGCTGGCCCTGAACGCGGCCTGGATTCTCAGCATCCAGTTCGACCTGCTCGCACTCAGTGTCCCCGTGATCGTGCTGCTTCTGGCCGTGCTTATCCGGGCGCTCCAGCTCACCCTCGCCTCGCGGCCGAGAAATTTGGTCGAGACGATCGTCGCCGACGGTACGATCGGCCTGTACTTGGGCTGGGTCAGCATTGCCACCGCGGCGAACGTGACGGCCGTGCTCGTCGCCGCCGGCTTCGGCGGCTTCGGCATCAGCGCGGACGTTTGGGCAGTCGGGGTGATCGCGGTGGCCGGTCTGGTCGGCGTGTTGATCGCGCTCTCCGGGCGTGGCCGGCTCGCCCCCTCCGCATCTCTCTGCTGGGGACTCGCCTGGATCGCCGTCGCCCGCCTCACAGGCACCCTCCTCTCCACCCCGACCGCGATCGCGGCCCTCGTCGCGGTGGTTACTATTCTCACCGTCACTGTCACCATTCGCATCCGAAGCTCCTCCCCCACGTCAATGCGAGGGCTGGTACCCGCATGACCAGCACCGCCCTCTCGGCCCGCCGCCGCTGGGCCGGCCTCGTCTTCATCAGCGTCGCGGTTGCCCTGATCATCGTCGACTCCACGATCATCAACGTCGCCATCCCCTCGATCGTGGCCGACCTGGGCATCACGTCGACACAGGTGCAGTGGGTGCAGGAGAGCTACACGCTCGTCTTCGCCGCGCTCCTGCTCGTGTTCGGCACGCTCGCCGACCGTTTCGGGCGCCGCCGCATCTTGGTGCTCGGCGTGATCGTTTTCACCACGGCATCCGTTTTCGCCGCGTTCTCCCAATCGGGCGACCTGCTGATCCTGGCCCGGCTGATCCAGGGCGTCGGCGGCGCGATGGTACTCCCTACCACCCTGTCGATCATCAACGCCACCTTCCGTGGCCGGGACCGCGGCATCGCGTTCGCGATCTGGGGCTCGACCATCGGTGGCATGGTGGCCGTCGGCCCGCTGCTCGGCGGCTGGCTCACCACCTACTTCTCCTGGCGCTGGGCGTTCGGCATCAACGTGCCCCTCGGCATCGTCATCATCATCGGCGTGCTGGTCTTCGTGCTCGATTCCCGGGATGCCGGGGAGCCTCGCCGCGTCGACGTGGTCGGTGCCATCCTCTCCGTCATCACCAGCGCCTCGCTCGTCTTCGGGTTGATCGAGGGTCGCACCTACGGCTGGTGGCTCACCAACAACGCCCCGACGTTCGGCGACTGGACCTGGCCGTACTCATGGTCGGTTATCCCCCTCGTCTTCCTGCTCACCATCGTTTCCGGGATCGCCTTCGTCGCCTGGGGACGCTACCGGCAGAGGGCCGGCAAGACCACCCTGCTCGCCTTCTCTCTGTTCGCGATCCCGTCGTTTCGCAACGGCAACATCGCCGCCATGATCGTGTCGCTCGGCGAATTCGGCATCATCCTCTCGCTGCCGCTCTGGTTGCAGAACGTGCTCGGCTATGACGCCCTGCAGACAGGTTTCGTGCTGCTCGCCCTCGCGGTGGGATCGTTCGTGGCCAGCGGACTGTCGGGCGCGTTCGGTAACAAGACCTCGCCGGAGACGATCGTGCGCATGGGCATCGTCGCCGAGATCATCGGTGTCACCGGGCTCGGCATCGTCATCACTGCGGAAGCCACCTGGCTGGTAGTCGTGCCGTTCTTGTTCGTCTACGGGATCGGCGTCGGCCTGGCCACCGCGCAGCTGACCGGCGTGGTGCTCAAGGACGTCCCCGTAGCGCAGAGCGGCCAGGGCTCCGGCACCTCCAGCACCGCCCGGCAGATCGGGTCCGCACTCGGAATCGCGGTGCTCGGCACTGTGCTGTTCACCGCGGTCGGCGCATCGCTCGACGCGAAGTTGTCC
Organism: Cryobacterium sp. Y62; assembly: GCF_002929785.1. NCBI lineage: Bacteria > Bacillati > Actinomycetota > Actinomycetes > Micrococcales > Microbacteriaceae > Cryobacterium > Cryobacterium sp. Y62. The sequence continues at coordinate 236,597 of NZ_PJJK01000121.1, forward strand.
TCCGTGCCGGGCCTGCCGACACAGACCCAGATGCAAATCGTCGACGCGGTCGTGAACAGTGCTGGTTCCGCGATCCCGGTTCTCGAGACGCAGAGTCCGGCTGTGGCGGATGCCGCGCGGGAGGCCTTCAGCGACGGTACCCGATACTCGGCCTTCGCCGCAGCCGGGTTCCTCGTGCTCGGCTTCCTTGCTACGCTGCGGCTCTCCGGAACGGCGCCGCACCACGAGCAGCGCGAAGAGGAAGCGGTCGGCGAGAGCGTCACCGCGGTCCGGACGTCGGGAGAGCCGGTCTAAGCCTGAATCCACCGATCGGCCTTGAGGTTTTGACGGCGCGTTAAACCGAGAATATCGTTCTGATCAGCTAAAATAGTTGTTATCTAGACAAACTATTCAGCGCTCAGGGAGACATCTCGTAGATGTAACTTTCTCACACTCACCGGTCCTTATCTACGTTCTTCGACGACCCCAACCTCGTGTCGTCAGCCGGACTGGTCCCCACGATGGCACTGGCTGCAAAAACGGGCCTCGGCTCCCTGATCGATGAGTGGGTGAAACTGCCCGGTTACTTCGGTGCGAATGCCGGCCTGAAAGCACTGGCACTGGTCGCAGGAATGCTCACCGGCGCCGACTCCATCGGTGATATGGCCGTGCTCCGGCACGGTGCTCTCCGGAAATTGTTCACCGGAACCTATGCGCCCTCGACCCTGGGATCGTTCCTGCGCGCCTTCACTTTCGGCCATGTCCGCCAGCTCGACGCCGCCGCGTCCCGGTGGCTGCGGAACCTCGCCGCCGTCACGCTGATCGTGACCGGTATCGACGACCTCGCCCTAGTCGATATCGACGACACCATCAGGGAGGTGCGCGGCTACAAGAAGCAAGGCGCCGGTTTTGGTTACTCCGGTGTCCGCGGCCTCAACGCCCTGCTCACCATCGTCAGCACCGGATCAGCCGCTCCGATCATCGTCAGTTCCCGGCTACGGAAAGGCCCCACAAACTCCGCCCGCGGCGCAAAGAAATTCGTCGCCGACACCCTCGCGACCGTGAAACGACTGCGCAGCCCAACCGCGAAAGGAATGCTGCTCCTACGAGCGGACAGCGCTTACTACGTCAGCGCCGTCATCAAAGCAGCCCTCCGCGCCGGCGCGATGGTTTCGATCACGGCACGCCTGAATTCGCTGGTGAAAGCGGGTATCAGCTCCATCCCCAATACAGCGTGGACCCCGATCAAATACACCAACGCGATCTTCGACGACGCCACCGGGCGGTGAATCTTGCGACGCGGAAGTCGCCGAGATTCCCTTCACCGCGTTCGGCTCCACGAAGAAGAGCGAACAAATCCCTGGACGCCTCGTCGTGCGTCGTATCCCGGAACTGAACAAGACCGTCGAGGCCGGTCAAGGCACCCTTTTCGACCTGTTCCGCCTTCACGCATTCTTCACCACCAGCACACTCAACACCGTTGACGCCGACAAAACCCACCGTCACCACGCGGTCATCGAAAATTTGAACGCTGACATGAAAGCGTCGGCGATGGCGCACTTCTCGGCCGGGGTATTCACGGCCAACGCGGCCTGGCTCGTCCTGGCCTGCATTACGTTCAACCTCACCCGCGCCGCCGGCACACTGGCCAGCGGCGCCCTCGGAAAAGCCGTCACCGCGACCGTTCGCCGCAAACTCATCAACGTCGCCGCCAGAATATCCACGTCGGCACGACGCGTCACGATACACCTACCCGAAAACTGGCCCTGGTAAGAAGGCTGGACGGCGCTGTTCATCAGCGTTTGCAGCCCGCCCGGCGGCGCCGCCCCCTAACCATCCAGCCCAACCGGGCGCAACCAGAAACCCCAGTGGAACACCCAGGCATCGAGGCCCACAGCTTGACCGCACCCAAAACCCCGAAAGAGGATCGAGCCCAAATCAAGAATTCTTCAGAAGCCGACCGGTGGATTCAGGCTTAGAACAATCCGTTTGCTGCAGCGAGGGGATCCCAGTGAGCGTCCGTGTGAATCTCTAGCTCGGCGGCGGCGGCCGCCGCCGCAGCCTCTGGCCTGAAGAGATGCGCAACGAGTGCGGCGGTCATGTCAATTCCTGCCGCAACTCCTGAAGACGTCCATCGGCTGCGGTCCTCTACCCACGGTGCTTGAGCGACCCATTCGACGGACAATCCATGCGACGTCGCCCATCCGTACGCGCGTTTATTGGTCGTCGCTCGAAACCCATCGAGCAGCCCGGCCGCGGCGAGCCCCGCAGCACCGGTGCACACCGAGGTCACCAGTCGTGCGTCGCTCGCCCACGCTGCTAGCCACTCGAGGAATCCTGCGTCGTTGACGAGCGAGCGAGTACCTCGTCGTCCAGGAACGAGAACAATGTCGGGAAGTTTCGCGTCACGGTAGCCAACGGTCGCCACGACCTCGGCACCCTGGCTGCTCCTCACAAGCCCTGGAGCGGGGCCGACCAATTCGACAGAGAACGCCTGCGGCAGCATTCTAGGTAGGCCTACCGGGCCAAAGACGTCGAGTAGCTCGAACCCGTGGAAAAGGACAATCGAGACGCGCCGGCGAGACTCGTCCATGCCACCTAAACCGCTCGAGCGGTTGGCCGAATCTGGGTTAGTCACGCGGTAGAACGCCACCCGGTCGCTCGCGATAGCTTCCGCAGATTCAGCACTGCGGTGAGCACTGCGGTGAGCACTGCGGTCAGCACTGCGGTCAGTGCGATGAGGACGAGAACCCCCCCGCCCGCCAAGGTCTGCATGGACGAAGATTGTGCGATTAAAAACGCGCCAAACCCCATGGCGGGGACCGCGATGGCGTTAAGTGACCACCACGCGAGCGATTCTTTTCTCTTCCCCATAAGTGCAGTATCCCCGACGGCAGCACTCTCGGCTTGACGAGTACCTCCCGCTCACCGGAATCAGGGAGTAGCGCGTCCCTCAAGACCAACCGTCAACGCGAACCCGCCAATTACCCTATGGCTCCCCTAGAATCGAGGCGTCATGATGTTCACGCGCCGTATTCTCGCCGCCCTGCTCGTCGCGGTTCCGACCGTGGCCGTCGGAATCGTGGTGATGCAATGGACCCCCTTGCCGAACCCTCTGAACGTGCAGTGGTCCGGTACCGAGGTCTCGAACACGCAACCGTTGTGGATGTTCTTCCTGCCTATCGCGGCTTTAACGCTCGGTGGCTTCGCCCTGGCCATCGCCGCAGTCGTCGATCGCGACCATGAGGAGCCCTTTCAAGGAACGCTCTACATCGCGGCGGTACTGACTTCAGGCAGCGCCGGGGCGTGCTGGGCGCTCCTCGCGATGAACCTTGGCTATGCCGCACCGACCGGCCCGGCCTTCCTCGGCGCGCTGGCGCTTGCGCCGGTGTACGCCCTGCTCCCGTTGGCCGCCGTCGGCATCCACGCACGGCACCGATCAAGCATCGACCAAGACATAGTGGAGGACCTCACATAGACCGTCACTCCTTTAATGCACGGGTCCCACGACTTCGACCGTAAGACGGACGCCCACCAGGGCACCTAAACACGCGATCGCCGGCTTTGGGTCCGTTCCGATAAGGGAACCCCTTACGGGACGCTCAGAGTCGGGACGCTCAGAGTCGGGGCGCTCAGTGAGTTCAGGATGCAATAGTGAGGGTGATGGGATCGACCTCGGCAGGTCCACCACATCGTTCAGTGCCACCCCGGAACTTGTCAAGGCGGATGAGACCAGTGGGAGTTTAGGCGGCTAGTTCGAGGCGGTCATTCTTGGTGGGTTTGTCG